>JAUXUR010000026.1 GCA_030680745.1 Alphaproteobacteria bacterium | reverse complement strand
TGGGAGGTTTTCTCGGACGAAAACATGATGGAGATCCAGGACCAATAGTTATGTGGAAGGGATTACGTGCCCTATATGAACATATTAAGGCTCGCGAAATATTTCAAAATACATTTGGTCATACTTATGGGTAATGATATGGTCGCGGGACGTAGGAAGTTTGTAGTGTTTTTAAATCATTTTATAATAAAAGTGAACAGGCAACGTATTTTAATAAAAACATAAAATACTTTTAATAAATCGATAAATGTGATAAAAACAACCTATTATTAGATATTGTATATTATAGTATTGAAATTTTTATAATTTTTTTATTAAAATAATGAAGTTTTAAAATATTTTTAATATACAAATCTTGTTCAAAATTGGAGAAAATATGTTGAATTTTAAGAAGATAATAATCTTTTGTATGATGCTTGGTGTATCAAATGTCATAACAAGTGCCTGTAAAGCAGGTTATATTGAAGAGGTTATAGAAACTTTATACACGGATGAAGGATTAAGAAATTTTGATATTAGTCCGTTTAAAGATCAGTTACCTGTTATTTTGGCGTTACCTCAAAATGTCCATATCAAATTTATGGAAAGATGGGAAGAATTAAATCAACAAGATCAGCAGGTTCCTGTTGAAAATTCAGATAATATGATTTTAGATGACGAATCTGAAAACATAGTACAAATAAAAAAAATCAATCCCTTTAAAAGAGCATTTCATCATTCATGGTTTGAGTATGAAAATGGACCAAATGTAGAATATTTAAGTACCATTATTCAAAAATATGAAATTCCACATGTGAAATATGTTTTAAATGATAACATTCCTGAACAGATGCGCTTTAAGTCAATACATTCAAAAGCGTTGGGCCTATTGCTGGTAAAATCGAAGCACACTTTAAAATCATTTTCGGTTAAAAATATGGCTTTTAAACCAATTGATTGTAAAAAAATTGCTGGTTTTCAAAATTTAGAGACATTAAACCTTATTTCAATGAAGTTTGATCCTGATAGTTTTAAGGAAATATATAAAGCGCCAAAACTAATGAAATTGAATCTTTCCCAAACGAATATCAGCAGTGAAGAGATTCAAGGATTGTTTTGTATGAATAATCTTATTGCTTTGGATCTTTCTGAAAATATTGTTTCTAAAAATATAGATTTAGATTTTTTGAATAAACATAAACTTACTGTTTTAAAAATACTTACTTCAAACGATATTTTTCTTAACACCATTGCAAAAATGCCTAATCTAAGGTTTTTAGATATTGAGTCATATTCAAATAATGCGTTGAATATTATTGGAAGAATGACCAATCTTGAGAATTTGACGATTCGTACTCGTGTTGATTTTAGGGATTCAGAAGCAGTTCAAGGGATTGAAAAATTAGAATCTATTTCTAATTTGAAGAATCTTAAAAAGCTAAGCATTAATTTTTGTAAAAATGGTACTTGGTTTTTTAATGGGAATGAGCTTATTCGTTGTTTTAACGGATTGAATAATCTTCAGGAATTATCAATTCTTTGTAATGAGATGAAAGATCAGGACGCTGAATTAATTATAAATAACCTGCCTCAGCTTAATTACATAGAGTTGAATACTTATAATAAAATGCTCTCGGATATCTTCATACAAAAAATAAAAGAAAATAGACCCAATTTAATAATTAAGCAATCGCAATTAAATCTTGATTTTAAAGGTCAAAAGTGGGGTAATTAGTAGAACACTTTCAATAATCGCTTTGCATAATTCGTTTGATCTAGATCGATTGAAGGGGTTATGCAATAGACTTTTTCCAATTTATTAAGTTAAGACATGACTTTTAAATCCACACGTCTAGGTGCTGGGTAACTTGTAATGACGAAAATCTTAGAGTAAATACTATTTTACCAAAGTCTCAGCCAATGGTTTAATTTCATTTAAATGTTCATCGGCGAGTCCCGTTAATAAATATTCATGTCCAATAAACTTAAAAACGCCGTATTTCGCTTTTTCATAAAAAGATGCATGTCCTTCCTGGAACATAAAAGAATCCGGGATAATATTTATACCTAAATTGGTAAGTCGATAATCAAACAAACGTTGATTCGCATTTAAATCGCCGCCTATATACAATTTATCAAAATGTCCTATTTTTTGTTCATTAATAGTCACCTCAATTTTACCTTTTAGCGGCACAGATTCATTCGCATTGAAACGAGCATCTTCTTCAATCTTAAAACGCAAAGCCATATAATCACCTTGCATAAAAGATCGTGGATCAACCGGACGCAATTCAAGAAATATTTTTTCACCATTCTCAATAATATTTTCCTTTACGTAAATATTGTAGTTAAAGAAAACAAAAATCGTAATGGTCGCTAAAAGGAGAATTATTTTTTTCATGTTTGTCTCCCTAACTTATATTATAGTCGATAGACTTGAGAAGTAGACAAGGAACAACAAGTGAAGTGTATTCTTGTCTACATGAGCAAGGCGTGACGATGTATCCTTCCAATGACTATTGGCTATATCTAATTTACAAATACGAATATATGCAGCACCAATCAAAAGAATAAGGCCGCTCGAGAACATAATAATTGATTTTTCAAGAAGGGTAACTTGCAAATCGTAATAATAAAAGAAAAGGTAAATTGGCATTAGAAATACACCCAATAACCATAAAAACCGCCGCTGACATGCATATCCCAGAACAATCAAAAAGATTGAAAAAATAATACCGGGTGCTGTCAAATATGACAACAAAACTACAAGTAACGATGCCAAAATCAAATGGATGTTTTTAAAACATGCGCGGATATTAGGTGCTCCAGATGCCCAAAACATAGACCAAATTAGTAAAAGCGCAAAACCATATTGCACATATATTAACCCAAAATCTCTACCAAGAATCCACGGGGCAATTGTTAAATCAAAAAAAACAATTTCCACAGCAACAGACAAAACAAGCGCATAAGCGATAGTAATAAAAGCGTTTTTGACAAACGAATGTGTAAATAAAACACTCGCCAAAACAACTTGCAGCAACATGTAAATATTTAAGACAAGATTATTATCTGGCTGAAAAAATGGTGTTTCAGTAATATTGTAAATAATGGAAAGAAAAAGAAAAAAACACCCCAAAAAGCGTTCTGCTGTTACCTTGTAAAGAAAAAAAGTAAGTCCCGTCAACAAAAAAAGAATTGCTGAATAGACCCAAGTACTATGAAATTTAAAGTAATTTTGAAGATTATAAAGGGTGTAAATTATAATAAAAACTTTTCCGACGACCATCAATGCAAAAGAAAACTGAATCAAAAAACTTTGCTGTACAAGGCTTTTATTGCTTTTAAATTGAAAATAAATCAATATAGCCAAAACGATAAAAGAAATCCCCCAACCTAGAAAACCTTCTGTATTGAAAAAACTTATAAATCCAAAAAGATTTAAAACTGAGTAAAGACAAAATGTCGAAATCAATGTTCCAACACCGGCTAAAAGATGGAAATAAAATGGCAGCCCAGGTTGCTTCGCATTATTAATCATGTATTTTTTTATGGTACCTAACGCACGTTCATCAACCAATTGACGATCATGCAAATAATCTAAATAATCTTGCCCATTCATTCTATGCATCATATTTAATCCTCATTTTCTTGTAGAAGTGGTGCAAACGCATCGTTGCAAAACTAAATAATCCAAGCGTAAAAATAAGAACAATCAAATAACCAATTGCACCCAATTCATTTCCTGACCATAAAATAACACGCGCTATAATGGCTTCAACAATGATACATAAAGACAAATAGGTAAAACATAAGGGCACAATAGCGGGTTTTTTAAACCTAAAATACAAATAAAATATTGCGTGAATAATAAGTGATAACCCAGTCCCTAATTGTACAAAAAAACCTATGGGCTCTTTCCCAATTTCAAAAACGTAATGAAGAGATGGCACAAGCAAATATGAAAGCGTTGCAAATACAAGCAACGACGTCGTCCAAGGCGCTGGCATCCATATTTTTTTGAGCGACCTATAATAGGCTTTTACAACAAGAAGCGCTGACGAAAAAAGAGCAAGCAATACCCAAGTCACATTATCAAATATTAAATTAATCATAAAAACTTGGTTGCAGTAAAAATAAATAGCAAGTGACGACACCACAAACCAAAGAAACCAATGAAAAGAATTGGTTGAAATAAAGACGAACGGTAAAATAAGGAGTGACCATATAAGAAAAATCTGATAAGCATCAGCGCCTGTTTGATAGATTTGACCAAACACTGCTAAAAAAGCCCCCACAAAAACCGAAGCGCCCAATAGACTTATTTGTCCTAAAATCTTCTTAAGATCAAAACAAAAGCTACAAATAATAGCCACAAAAAAACCGGCTTCAATTACCCCTAATTTTGCAAAATTTGGTATAATTGCCCAATTAAAAGCGAAAAAGAAAATAATACTCGATAAAATAAGAGAAAAACCTAAAATTAAAAACAATCTCTGTGCCCATAATCCCCAATTTTGATGGGGATATATAAGCTGTAAGCTCGTTGTGCGCACTTCAGTTGAAATTATATTTTGTGCAAATAATTTTTCAATAAGTGAACGGTGAATTTTAATTTTAGTAAGATCTACAGATTTTTTTTCTTTTACCATTTTCGCCTCTCAACGAATGAATAGATCAACAATATTAAATTATAGTCGATAGACTTGAGAAGTAGACAAGGAACAACAAGCGAAGTGTGTACGTATATACATGCATAAGGCGTGACGATGTATACTTCCAATGTCTATCGACTATACCATTTTTAATATTAAAAAAATATATTCTTTTAAAACAAGAGAAAACGATTAACCAATATTAAATATTTTTTAGAACAAAATCAATACATAGCAATAGCCTGCTTAATCACATATTGCATATTTTTTATAAAAGTGTAGACTCCTGATATTAAATTATTGTTAACAAATGGAACATAGTAAATGTACAAGCTAAGTTATGTAGCATTGGCCCTTTTTATAAGCAGCTGTTCAGTTTATAAAGCAGCATCAAACGACGGCGTAGCAGTTAGCGACGTCAGAAAATGTCATTCCAGAGGATGCTATCTTTCACTAGGTATGGAAATTCTTGATAAACATACAGAAGAAAATGGTAAATATACTGAAACCTATCGTGCAAAAGCACGCAAAAGTGGCTTTAACTATGTTCGTGCCGCAGGCCATGGTGCACTTGATGTTATGACTTTAGGGCTTTGGGAAGTTGCAGGCACACCTGTAGAAGGTGCCTTATCAAACAATCGTGGATATATTACAGCGCGTGTAGTCTATGCAAGCAAAAATTCTGATGTCATTGAAAAAATTGAAGTTCACGATGCTGATGGTCTTAAAGTTCAGTAGCATTTAATTGTCTACAATCTACGGAACAATTTTTTTTCATCCTAGAAATTTGTCCACACTCCTTTGTTTTCCTGGACTCGTTGAAGCAAAGCTTCATACGTAGATCCAGGCAAACGCCTAGCATTTGGAAAATTTTTATCCAAAATTAATCATTCCAATATTTATTGCTATAAAAAATCCAATAAAATCAACCTCAGCAAAGCTTGTTTCTTTTTTGATACACACCAAATTTCAATGAAATGCAATTCACCTATTTAAAACACATTTTTATTGCAATTAATATGCAGATATGTTGCTCTATAATTAAGGGAAATCAATTGACTAGGGATCAATATGAAAGCTTAGTCAAGATGTTTAGTAAGGAAAAAAAATGAAAACTACCTTTAAAAAAACTTTATTTCTATCTTCAATAATTTTCATTTCTGCTACTCAGGTGAATGCAGACACAAAAGATCACAATATAAAAACAAGAATGGATACAGCATGTCAGAAAATGAAAGACATGCAAATAAAACTTCAAAAAATGCGCGCCGATATAGATGAAATAATGAGCTCAATGGAAACATCACATGTCGAATTAAATCAAATTAAAGATAGTGATGTTTTTAAAGAAAATACCAAGCAAGGAATGCGCCAAACCGATTAATTTTTACAATTGGTTAGTGTTGCGTGAGTATTTAAATATTGTGTATTTTATATTAGAATTGCCCAATGCAACACTTCAACCAAAACATAATCAATCTTTATGGCGATAAAGGTAAAAACTGGCTTCATTCTTTACCAAAGCTTATTCAAGAATATGCTAAAGATTGGCACCTAACGCAACTTAAACCCTTTGAAAACCTCACTTACAATTATGTCCTCTCGGCAGTTCAAAATACAAAACCAGTCGTTTTAAAAGTAAGTCCTGATATTGAATCTTTAAGAAAAGAAGCAGATGCTCTTAGGGCTTTTAACGGACATTCTTGTGTTAAATTTTATGCCGAAAATGATGATGCTTTACTTATAGAACGTGCAATACCTGGACAATCACTCAAAAACTATTTTAATCTTCGTGATGAAGAAGCTATTTATATTGCATCAGATCTAATCACAAAACTCCACAAAGCGCCTTTGCCGATTGAAAATCAATTCCCACATATTTCAGATTGGCTTGCTCTTTTAGATCAAGATCTCAATATCCCCTCCGAATATTTACAAAAAGCACGTGATTTAAAGAATCATCTTTTAGAAACATCCCCCAAAAACGTTTTGCTTCATGGTGATTTACACCATGATAATATTTTGTCTCATTCCAATGATTGGATAGCAATTGATCCCAAAGGCATCATTGGTGACCCTGCATACGAGATTGCAGCTTTTATCCGCAACCCCATTCCTGATTTATTAACGATACGTAATGCCAAAGAAATTATTGAAAAACGCATCCAGGTTTTTGCACATATTCTTAAAACACCTTCTCAACGCATTGCCCAATGGAATTTTGTTCAAGCAATTTTAGCCTGGGCTTGGGCATTAGAAGATGACTGCGATCCACTTTATTTTAAAAAATTTACCGAAATTTGTAATATATATTAATTTTAAATTTACTCTCTATGAACAGTAGTATGTTCAACAGACTCATAAAATTCCTCTTCCACTTGATCAAATCCAATAATAAAAATTAAAATCATTGCAATTGGAAAGAAAAAAATAGCCCAAAAAAAGAGCCAAATATAATTTCCATGATATGATAAATAAATAATTTTATTTTTCTTGGGAATATATGCATTTTTAAAAAGAAGCACCAAGGCTATTGGAAACCACAAAATCAAAAACAACACCAATAAAACAATATTTCCGCGATATTTCATAGGAGATTTTGTTGTATTTACTATAGTTTTTTTATGCATTTTTTACAACCCTTAGATTTTAGTACTTTATTCTAGACATAAATTCAACAATTTAAAAGAACTATTTATACTTCGCATTCTGTTCTAAATTATGGTGAATTTCAGCTTCCCAGCGATCGCCATTGGATAATAATTTATGCTTATCATAAAAAAACACTTCGGGGGTTTCAAGCATAAATTCAAATTTGGACCTTCAACAATGGCATCAACGGAACAAGCTTCTTGGCAATAGCTACAATAAATACATTTTGTCATATCAATGCCATAACACGTTGTACGATGACAAACGTCTTCACGTGCTTCGGCTTCAATCAGCTGATATTTATTTATCTTATTTATGTTTTGTTTGTCCGCCCCCCTTAAAAGGACGGACTTAAACGTCAACATTGCAATTGAAAGATTATTTCCTTAGTCTTACTGTTATTCTAGTAGCTAGCCTAATATCATGCATTGAATCATTGTCATTGAACATTTTGTCAGGGCGAGTAGTACTGCCATTATCACAAAGATCAAAATCTTCAACATTTATACCTAAACGTTCAGCTATTTTCACCTTTAAATCAGCAATAGTCTTCTCTGATTCATCCACCTGAACACCATAAAATGTTGAATTATATTTAACATAGCAAAAAACGTCAGCTTGACTAGATGTTGAAAACAACACCATAAGTAAAAACGACAATCTTATTAATTTTAACATTTTTAATCTCCATATTTGTTTACATAAACATACTTTACGAAAAATGAAATTTATATTATATTTAAAATTAAGTCAATAAAAATACCCTACATTTAAATAAATATCTAACTATACTTAGTATCTTGTTCTAAATTACGTTGAATTTCAGCTTCCCAACGATCGCCATTGGATAATAATTTATCCTTATCATAGAAAAGATCTTCACGTGTTTCAACAATGAATTTAAAGTTGAACCACCTCACCTAATGCGCCTACTCAACAATAACGGGTTCCATATCAGCGCCATAATAACGCAAAACGGGCAATGGATGACCATCTTGTCTTGCTGGCAAATCATTTTTGAACTTTTGAGCAATCTCTTCTTTTGATTTAGTAAAAGATAAATCCTTATGTATAAAAACATCCATTGAATAAATGATTGGCTCCCAATCTAATTTGAAAGGATTTCCTTTAAAATTGTAAAAAAATGCCATCGTCCTTGGAATTTTATTACCAGAATCAAACTCACTTAAACGATTATAAAAAAAAGTAAATGCATCCATTTCACCAATAGATATATTATTTTCTTGACAATGTTTTTTAACAGTTTTTTCAAAATAGTCGGTATAATAAATTGATGGATTCCAAACAATAAAATTTTCTACAGCATAATAATTGATTAAAGGAAATGGTAAAAACGACCTTTTAGTATATTTTTTAAGCTCCTCAAATAAACTAAAATGATGTGCATTAGTATAAGAAAGCAGATCATTCAAAAAATTTACAGCCAATGTCTCAACAGGTTGAAAAATTTCTAATTTTAACGCTGTTTTAATTTTTTCAGGAAGAAGCGGTCCATAATAATCAGAAGAAAGCATAGGATTAATAGCTATTTTAAAAATATTCAAAAGAGCATCAGGATTTATTATTAAATGCAATCGGCCAATTAAACTCATAGAAAATTCATGAAAAATTGCAAAGCTAAAAAAACTATACATTCTTTTTGTATCTTCGCCCTGATTAGGATCTTTAAGAAATTCCTCCAAAAAATTTTGGGTCAATTCTAACGCTTCAAAAAAAAGTTGAACACGTTCTTGCTGATTTTTTTCAAAATAATCGTAAGAAAAATCTTTTACATATTGTAAATATTGCGCATAAAAAAAAGCAATATTATTTGTTGATAAAGCTTGTCTTATAATAGCTAAATGAAGTATGTCATGATAGAAAAAATCATGAGGATCCTTTCTCTGACCATCTGCTGTAGTTTCTTTATTTGCAACACCTGCAAACCATACATGTTTTGTTTTACCTGGAAAATTCAAAAAAATATCAGTATCGCTTAAATCAAAAGGATAAGGTAGAATCACTATTTCAGGAAAAAGTTCAGCCATCGCATTGAGCGACCCAATTTCATGGGTGATTGGTGATCCAATTGTATCAATTGCATCAAAATAAGCTTGTGGGTCGTAATTCGATGCGACAAATACATTCATCAAAGCTTGTTGATATGAATAAATATTATTTGAATCAGATTCAAGATCGATCTTCTGACGGCCTATGGTCGCAATCGCTGCACAAAGCCCTGAAAATTTCAAAAACCAACGATAGGTAATTAAATTCCCATTTTTTGCCGTTTCCAAGAAATTTTTTGCTTTTTGAATTGCCTCTCTTTTACGGTAATCTTTTGCAGTTATTGTATAAACAAGCTCTATACCTAAATAATATAATTCGGGAATCGGTATATCCCAGGGTTTATCTTCTGTTGTTAAATATTGAAATGAATTAGCAATTGCATGATAAATTTCAAAGATTTCATCTTTGGAAACAGTGGGTGTTAAAAATGGTCTCGTATTTTGTGATATACGAAAAATACTCGAAAGTTTATCGATTGGGGTTTTTTCTGCCACTACTAATTCAGATTGGGGGTCTTCATTTATAGCAACAATTGCTGACTCTTGTTCATTTCCTGCTGCATAGACTTGGTTATTTCTAATTTCTAATCCTGCGATAAGAAAAAACAGCATAACAATAATTTGTTTCATTGTAATTTTCCAAAAAATTATTGCAAATTTGAGCTTTGAGTGCTCAAAATATGTTAAGAATGCGTTATAATCAAGAAACTTTGAATATACAATGGTCTTTTTTCAAAGTCATGAACCATTTATTATAAAGGCGAACTCGATGATGCCTGCATTAGGAAACCTAAGGTTTCCGTCGTTGCGATGAGCTGAAGGCGAAGAAGCAATCCAGAAAATAGCCTTATAAAAGTTGATTTTAGGACTGGATTGCCACACCCCCCCCTAAAAAAAAAGTGGGGGGTTCGCAACGACGGACCTCTTTATTTTTCTTTTTAATTCAAATGGTTGTGCTTGAATGTAGATGCTTTTAAATTTCCAAATTCACGTTACAAACAATTAGAATAACGCAAGCATACAGTATATTGCCAACGCTTATTACCTATACTTCGCATCCTGCTCTAAATTACGTTGAATTTCAGCTTCCCAACGATCACCATTGGAGAGTAATTTATCCTTATCATAAAAAAGCTCTTCACGCGTTTCGACTGTAAATTCAAAATTAGGACCTTGCACAATGGCGTCCACGGGGCATGCTTCCTGGCAATAGCCACAATAAATACATTTGGTCATATCAATGTCATAACGCGTTGTACGACGGCTACCATCTTCACGTGCTTCAGCTTCAATGGTGATGGCTTGCGCGGGACAGGCGGCTTCGCATAATTTACACGCAATACAGCGTTCCTCGCCATTTTCATAACGTCTTAATGCGTGCTCACCCCGAAATCTTGGGCTTAAGGGTCCTTTTTCAAAAGGATAATTCAATGTCACTTTTTTCTTAAACATATATTTCAGTGTCAGCCAAAGCCCTGAAGCGAGCTCAACCAACAAAAAACTTTTAAGTGTACGCGTCAATTTTTTCATGACGTTTCCTTCGATGATAAGGCGTGAACTTTAGGAGCACTTGAATTTAATTCATTTTTAACAACGACAAAGCCAGCCGTCAAAATAACCCAAACAAGCGAAAAAGGTAAAAAGACTTTCCAACCCAAACGCATCAATTGATCATAACGATAACGGGGGAACGTCGCCCTCACCCACAAAAAGATGAAAAGCACAAAAGCGATTTTTAAACAAAACCAAATAGGGCCTGGAATCCATGTAAAGGGCACCATATCAATAGGTGGCAACCAACCGCCTAAGAATAATAACGCGGCCATAGCGCTCATTAAGATCATATTGGCATATTCACCCAAGTAAAACAGCGCAAAGCTCATGGATGAATATTCAACGAAATACCCTGCCACAATTTCAGATTCACCTTCCGCTAAATCAAAAGGCGAACGATTCGTTTCAGCAAGTGCTGACACAATAAAAATGACGAACATAGGAAATAAAGGCACACAAAACCATAGGCCTTTTTGCGCCATGACCACATCTGATAAATTGAGCGATCCAGAAAGCAATAAAACAGTGACCAACACAAAACCAATTGAGACCTCATAAGACACCATTTGGGCTGCAGAACGAAGCGCACCTAAAAAAGCATAACGTGAATTACTCGCCCAACCGGCAATAATCACGCCATAAACGCCCAAGGATGAAAGCGCAAAAAGATAAAGGATACCTACATTAATATTCGCAAGAACCACGCCCGATTCAAAAGGAATCACAGCCCAGGCCGCAAAACTCAGCGAAAAGGTTAAAACAGGCGCCAGTAAAAACAAGAACTTGCTTGATCCTGACGGAATAATAGGCTCTTTAAACAACAACTTAAAAGCATCGGCGAAAGGCTGCAATAATCCAAAAGGTCCAACAACATTGGGCCCTTTTCGTAATTGCATGGCGCCTATGACTTTACGTTCAACATACGTTAAATACGCAACTGATAAAATGAGTGGCACAATAATGCACATGATATAGAGCAGAATTTGTAGCCCAGGTGCAATAAAATGAGTCCATAATTCAAGCATTGGCCACCTTTTTATTTTCGTGTTGTTCTTGAATATTCAGAATATCTTTTGTACATTTCGCCATAGTCAGGGATGCGCGCGAAATAACATCAGTCATATAATAATTTTGAATAACATTCAAAAATGGTTTATCCGAAATTTTTGACGATGACGCAATGTCAATTTTTTGCCATTTATTTTGAGCGAGCTGGTCAATATGACCAAAATGTGGATATTTTTCAGTCAATTCATAACGCAATTCTTCAAGCGAATTATAAGGCAATGCTTTGCCGATCGCGCCTGAAATCGCCCTAATAATCTTCCAATCTTCTTTTGCCAAATGGGGTGGAAACAACGCCATTTCAGCGCGTTGTGCACGACCTTCAATATTCACATACATTCCTGATTTTTCAGAATAAGCAGCACCCGGTAAAATAACATCAGCGATTTGAGCACCCATATCGCCATGATGTCCTTGATACACAACACAACAATTGGGGTGTGGTTTCACACGTATTTCATCAGCACCCAGTAAATAGAGAAGTTTTAAACTTCCTTTTTGAGCAGCCTCAATAATTTGCTCCGTCCCCATTGCACTCTTCGTTGGTAGAAAACCAATATCTAACCCACCGACGCGGGACGCTGCTTTATGGAGCAGATTATACCCATTCCAATCGTCACGAATAATCCCATAAGTATCAATAAGTTGTTGAATTTTTTGGAACAAAGCAGGTGCATCAGCACGCGTCATCAATGCCGACCCGATAATAATCATTGGATTCTTCGCATTTTTTAATAATGCAGCAAAAGAATGTGTATTATTTAGCAATGCATCAATAGCTTCAGGCCCTGCGCCGATTTGGGTATAAGGGTAAGTCAAATCGAGTTCTTCACCAATCATCCCAACTTTTAATTTCGATTGAAGATAGGTTTTGCGTAAACGCGCATTGAGTAACGGTGCTTCCCAACGAAGATTCGCGCCTATAATCAAACAGATATCAGCTTTTTCTATACCAGCAATTGAGGTATTAAATAAATAATGCGCACGCGTATCATGTGGAATAAAAGCTGCATCTTGACGGCAATCAAGATTTTGAACATCCAACGCATGCATCAATTCTTTCAGCGCAAACATGGATTCAACATCGCATAAATCGCCTGCAATGGCCGCCATTTCATTGGGTTTTGCCGTTTCAATTTTTGTTGCAACAAATTGTAATGCCGCATCCCACGAACATTCTTTTAATTTACCATTTTGACGGATATAAGGACGATCCAAACGTTGTCTTTTAAGACCATCATAGGCGAAGCGGGCTTTATCAGCCATCCATTCTTCATTAATATCTTCATTCAAACGCGGCAAAATGCGCATAACTTCAGGCCCACGTGTATTGATACAAATATTAGTGCCTAACGCGTCAAAAACATCGATCGATTCAGTCTTTTTAAGTTCCCAAGAACGAGCTTTAAATTCATAAGGTTTAGACGTCAATGCACCCACGGGACATAAATCAATGATATTACCAGATAATTCTGAACTTAATGCTTTTTCAACATAAGTGGTGATTTCCATATTTTCGCCACGACCTGTGGCACCCAATTCTTCAACACCAGCAACGTCCGTAATAAATCGCACACAACGTGTGCAATGAATGCAACGCGTCATCGTTGTTTTAACGAGTGGCCCCATATATTTGTCAGTCACAGCACGGCGGTTTTCTTCGTAGCGACTGCGATCTTTACCATAGGCCATGGCTTCATCTTGCAAATCGCATTCGCCACCTTGGTCACAAATTGGACAATCAAGTGGATGATTAATAAGTAAAAATTCCATAACGCCTTTACGCGCTTTTTCAACCATCGGTGTATTCGTTTTAATAACCATTCCCTCGGCCGTGGGATAAGCACAAGAAGCAATCGGTTTCGGCGCTTTTTCAAGCTCCACCAAACACATACGGCAATTACCAGCAATCGCTAATCGCTCATGAAAACAAAAATGAGGTACCTCAACACCTGCTTGTTGGCAAGCCTGAAAAACTGTCGTTCCAGCTTGGACCTCAATCTCTGTTCCATCAATCGTTAATTTAGGCATATTACCCTTCCTCTTTCAAATTGTGGAGGTCGTCAAATTCGGGATTCGCCATGCGCGTGATTGAAGAATACACTCCGTTGGCCTCACCACTCATTTTCCTACCCACACTTCGAAATAGTTTGGGTAACTGACCAAAAAATATCATTACCCTATTGATTTCAAGCAGCTTTTGAGCCTGCATTTTTGATTCGATCCTCAACCACATATCTAAAGTGACGCATTAAACCCTGTATAGGCCATGCGGCCGCATCACCCAAAGCACAAATTGTATGTCCTTCAACCTGCGTTGTGACCTCTAACAATTCATCAATTTCTTCAAGGCGGGCATTACCTTTAACCATCCGTTCCATGACACGCCACATCCAGCCTGTCCCTTCACGGCAAGGCGTACATTGTCCACAGCTTTCATGTTTGTAAAATTTCGACAGACGCGCAATCGCTTTGATAAGATCAGTTGATTTATCCATGACGATAACGCCAGCTGTCCCAAGGCCTGATTTGACTTCACGTAACGCATCAAAATCCATCAAAACGGTATCGCAAATTGATTTTGGCAAAAGCGGCACAGATGACCCACCGGGAATAATAGCCAATAAATTATCCCAGCCACCGCGCACACCACCTGCATGTTTTTCAATGAGCTCCTTCAACGGAATCCCCATTTCTTCTTCAACATTACAAGGTTTGTTCACATGGCCCGAGATACAAAAAAGCTTGGTGCCCACATTATTAGGTCGTCCCATAGAAGAAAACCACGCACCACCACGTTTTAAAATATCGGGTGCGGACGCAATTGTTTCAACATTATTAATCGTTGTAGGGCAACCATAAAGCCCAACACCCGCTGGAAATGGGGGTTTCATGCGCGGTTGGCCTTTATTACCTTCCAGACTTTCAAGCAAAGCTGTTTCTTCACCACAAATATAAGCCCCTGCCCCGCGATGCAAACGAATATCGAAATCCCAGCCAGAACCACACGCATTTTTACCAATCATATTATTGGCATAAGCTTCTTGAATGGCTTGCGCTACATTACTCGCCTCGTTATAAAATTCACCACGAATATAAATATAGGCTGTGTGTGCCCCCATCGCAAAACCCGCTAAAAGACAGCCCTCGAGTAATAAATGCGGATCATGACGTAAAATATCACGATCTTTACACGTGCCAGGCTCACTTTCATCTGCATTTACAACCAGATAATGGGGTTTAGGACCTTCTGTTTTGGGCATAAAAGACCATTTCATGCCTGTTGGAAAACCAGCGCCACCCCGACCACGTAGACCCGATTTTTTCATTTCATCAATGATCCAATCACGACCTTTAAGGATAAGATCTTTCGTGCCTACCCAAGCACCACGCGATTGAGCCGCTTTTATGCGCCAATCATGGAGACCATACAGATTTTGAAAAATACGATCTTTATCTTGAAGCATGGGATAGCCCGTTTATTTGTTGATTTATCCTGACCACTTCGTCATTGCGAGCAGCGAAGCTGCGTGGCAATCTTAAATGATCGTTTGCGTACATTAGATTGCCACGGGACTTCGTCCCTCGCAATGACGAGGTAATGTAATTGGCTCGAAATGACGAGAGAGAAACGATTGCCACGGCACTTTGTGCCTCGCAACGACGAGTCCGTCTCACATCGCCATCGCGACCCCCCGCTCTACCAACATCGTCATCGCGAACCCCCTTCAGGGGGTGTGGCGATCTAATTGTTGCAGAGAGATTGCCGCGGGACTTCGTCCCTCGCAATGACGGATAAGAAGGGGCACGCGATGTCAACGATAAAAAGATTGCCGCGTCACTTCGTGCCTCGCAATGACGAAAAAGGAAAGTTGCTGCGTCGCAATAATGATGAAATAATTCATGTATCATTTCACTATCTCGCATAACACTTGTGGTCCACCCTCTGGCGCCGATCCTTTGCGTCCCAATTGCGACCCAATTTCTATTTTCTTACCGGCTTTAAGATCATCGATAATTTTAGCCATTTGATCGGCATTTAAATCTTCGTAATAATCATCGTTGATTTGCACTAGTGGTGCGTTCACGCAAGCACCCAAACACTCAACTTCTACAAGGGTAAATTGTTTATCCGCCGTTGTTTCGCCCAAACCAATACCGAGTTTTGACTTACATGTATCCATAATCGAGTCAGAACCACGCAACCAGCAAGGTGTCGTCGTACAAACTTGCACTAAATGTTGACCAACAGGCTTCAAATTAAACATAGAATAAAAACTAGCAACTTCGTAAACACGAATCGCTGCAATACCCAAAAATTGCGCTAAATAATCAAGTGCATAACGCGAGAGCCAACCACCATTTTGACGTTGCGCTATATCCAATAAAGGAAGCAACGCACTTTGCTGACGTCCTTCAGGGTAATGCGTCATAATTTCTTGAGCACGTTTCAAATTTTCAGGCGAAAATGAAAATTCTTCTGATTTATGAATATTCATCTATCTATCTCCCCAAAAACGATATCCATCGCCCCAACAATTGCCACCATATCTGCCAGCATATGACCTTTTCCCATAAATTCAGAGGCTTGTAAGGCAAAATAACTTGGCGCACGTATTTTACAACGATACGGTTTATTGCTGTCATCTGAAATCAAATACACGCCGAACTCACCTTTTGGTGCTTCTACGGCTGTATAAATTTCACCTTTAGGCACGTGATAGCCTTCCGTATATAATTTGAAATGATGAATCAAGGCTTCCATTGACTGTTTCATCTCGGCACGAGGTGGCTCTGAAATCTTGCGATTATCAACTTTAACAGGACCCTTTGGCATTTGATCCAAGGCTTGTTTCATAATACGTAAACTTTGACGCATTTCCTCAACACGGACTAAATACCGCGCATAACAATCATTGGTTTTGCCAATCGGAATATCAAAATCCATCTGTGCGTACACATCATAAGGCTGGGCTTTACGCAAATCCCACGGCACACCTGACGCACGCAACATGGGACCTGTAAAACCCCAATCCAACGCATCTTCTGCGGTTACAATGCCAATATCGACAGTACGTTGCTTAAAAATACGATTCTCGTTTAACAATGTTTCAATATCGCCTAAAACCTTTGGAAATTGCTCCATAAAAGCATAAATATCTTCAACTAAACCATCGGGCAAATCTTGATGCACACCGCCTGGTCTAATATAGGCCGCGTGCAAACGCGCCCCTGAAACACGCTCGTAAAATTCCATTAGTTTTTCACGTTCTTCAAACGCCCATAACAAAGGTGTCATTGCACCCACATCAATCGCAAAAGTCGTAATATTAAGCAAATGATTCAAAATACGTGATATTTCTGCAAAAAGAACACGGATATATTGAGCGCGAATAGGTGCCTCAATCCCTAACAATTTTTCAACAGCGAGTGCAAAAGCATGTTCCTGACTCATCGGCGCCACGTAATCGAGCCTGTCAAAATAAGGCAAAGCCTGTAAATAGCTTTTATGTTCGATTAATTTTTCAGTCCCACGATGCAAAAATCCGATATGCGGATCAGCACGTTCAACAATTTCGCCATCCATTTCAAGTACAAGCCTTAACACACCATGGGCGGCCGGATGTTGTGGTCCAAAATTAATGGTGATATTTTTAATCTGCGTATCTGGCATTAAGCAGACTCCTTCTTTAATGGCAGATCATAAGTCGCTTTTTCATCGCCTGGCAACACGTTCTTCAACACATTATGCGCCATACCCTCCCAAGGGCTTTCAAAATCAAACACACGGAAATCTTGGCGTAGTGACACAGGTTCATACACAACCCGTTTTTCAGTATCGTCATAACGCATTTCAACAAAGCCCGTCAGCGGAAAATCTTTACGCAAGGGATGACCTTCAAAACCATAATCCGTTAAAAGTCGACGCAAATCAGGGTGTCCTTCAAATTTAATGCCAAACATATCCCAAGCTTCACGCTCCATCCAATTAGCGCATCTAAAAAGCGATGTTACAGACGGCACATTCTGACTTTCATTTGTTTTTAATTTTACAACAAGACGCATGTTAAAACGAAGACTCAGCAAATGATAAACCATTTCAAAACGATTCACTTCTTCTGGATAATCAATACTCGTCAATTCTACCAATTGCTTGAAAGCGCAAGATCCATCATCTCGTAAAAATAACATTAAATTCAAAAGTCGCGCATGATCCGTCCATAAAATGATCGCATGCTTTGTAATCTCAACACGCTCTAAAAGCTTGGGCACCGTATCTGCTATATATTGTGCGATTGTTGCTTGTGTTTGCATGCCTAGCCCCGCGCAAAACGTGTTGTTCGACGAATCTTCTTTTGAAGCTGCATAATACCATATAACAGCGCTTCAGCCGTTGGCGGGCATCCAGGCACATAAACATCAACAGGCACAATGCGATCGCAGCCCCTCACAACAGAATATGAGTAATGATAATACCCACCGCCATTGGCACAAGATCCCATGGAAATCACATAACGAGGTTCTGCCATTTGGTCATAAACCTTACGTAAAGCGGGTGCCATTTTATTGCATAAGGTTCCTGCTACAATCATGACATCTGATTGCCTTGGGCTTGGTCTAAACACCACACCAAAACGATCCAAATCGTATCGAGATGCGGCCGTTTGCATCATTTCAACAGCACAACAGGCCAGACCAAAAGTCATTGGCCATAAGGATCCAGACCTTGCCCAGGCCGTCAATTTATCCATTTGCGCAAGTATATATCCCCGGTTGTTAAATTCCTCTGTGGCAAGTTTTAACAATGGGTCTTGGTTTTGTGGCAAACCGGGCCAATCGATTATCTGGCTCATTTACTCTTCTTCTTTCAAACTGTGGAGGGCGTCAGACTTTGGGATTCGCAATGCTCAAGTATGAAGAATACATTCCGCTTGCTCACCACGCGTTTTCCTACCCACATTTTGAAATAATTCGAGTAACCTTTTATTCCCATTCCAAAGCCCCTTTTTTCCACTCATAGACAAAGCCAATTGTTAAAATAGCTAAAAATATAAAAGCTGCCAAAAATCCTACAATGCCTGTTTCTTTAAGGGTAATAGCCCAGGGAAACAGAAAAGCAACCTCTAAATCAAAAATAATAAATAGGATGGTAACAAGATAAAACCGTACATCAAATTGTGTTCGCGAATCTTCAAAAGGGGCAAAACCACATTCATAAGCAGATAATTTTTCAGCATCGGGTTTACGTTTTGATAAAATATAAGATGCAATTACAAGGACAGAAGCAAGGCCCAAAGCAACCCCTAAAAACATGAGAATAGGCAGATAATCTTTTAACAACGCTTCCATATTCGCCCCATCGTAAAGCAGCCACTTAATATGCTGCATTTTACCATTATTGAATTGAATATATAAGTGGGCAACATACTTAGAAAGCAATTTTACGACAGGAGCGTGGATTTTAAGCACACCTTCCTTTTTTACGAATATTTAACTAATTTACAGCAAAATAGAATTGAGAACTGTTTATATCGCTGGAGAGCTCAAAATGAATATAAAAGCTTTATTATCAATCTTAACACTTGGATTTGTTGGGTTTTCATCAATAACAAATGCACATCAATTAGATATTAATAATAAAACTTCATACAAAGTGTACGTTTCTGTCGGCAACAAATCTGCCAACATTACCGGTGGGACTCTAGAATCTTTAGACGTTTTCTTCTCAAATAATGTTACAGCAAACGTAAGCAGCAACGCACCAGGCGTTAATCCTGGCAGTTGCACGATTGATCCAAACAAAATAAAATCAAATAGTAAAACAAAGCTTACAATTAGTACATCTAAACGTAGTTTTTTACTAGGTAAAACCTCCCTTAAATGCAATCACAGCGCTTAATATAATTAAGTGTTTATCTTCATAATACTAATAGGATGAACATTATAAACATCCTCTTGAAGATAATGCCAACCCAATGATTCATAATATTTAACAAGTATTTTTTCAAATGTTAACAAATAACATTCCGAAAAACCTAAATCTTTTGCTTTTTGAAGAATTTCTTGAATTAATCGTGCAGCAATCCCTTTTGACCGTTCTTGCTGAACGACAAACAAAGAAGCAAGCCATGGTGTAAAACTACGACCTAGATGCTCACACCCATCAGATACCCGAAGACTTGCCATACCAATAGGCACATTATCCCTAAGGGCAATTAAAGTCAGCGGCAAACAATGAGCATTTAAATGAGCTGTTAATTTTTGCTGAATTTTTTCAATAGTAGAATCTGTATTATAACTTCCCCAAGCATCAAAAATCCAGCGCGCTAATACGGGTATAAAATGAGAATGATTCTTGAGGTAATCTATTTTAAGCATATAATGAAATCTTGGAAATGGTGCCGGAAGAGGGATTTGAACCCCCGACCCACTGATTACAAATCAGTTGCTCTACCCCTGAGCTAAACCGGCATTTATTGATGTGTTCATAAGAAGAGAAGATACACACTTAAGCACAATCTTTCAAGCCCCTTTTTTTAAAAAATCTTGCTTTCCTTCTTACTTCCTAAATCAGACCTAAAATTCGACTAACCCGAAATACAAAATCAACTTATTTTAAAAAAAACTATACAAATTGAGTAAAAAAAGGATGATAAGCACTTTTTAGATTTTTCTAAAAAATGCCCACAACCCCATTCTTCTTAAAATGAAAATTAATTATTTTGTTCATCAAAAGCATTAGAAGAAGACGGACCTACCTCTTCATCAAAACTTTCTTGAGGTTCAGCCGCAAACTCAAAATACAATGGTGCTGTACTAAGATGTTGACGATTTTGCAAAGAACTTGAAGACCCTGCAACAAGCCTTTTTTGACGTCTACTTTCAATTAAATCTGTCGGATCCCACCCCGCTTGACGCATCAAGTTAAACCATAACTCTTAAAAAAAGCGTACATTTCCTCATTTTTTCTTACCATATCCTGAAAAATATCATTAAGCTCTGCTTCATCTTTGCCAGACAATTCGTCTATCTGACGCCTTAATATTTCAATCTTTTCATTTATATCTATATTTCTTCCAAACAATTTACGCTCAGATATGATTCTAATTATTACCGGTCTACTATTTTTGCATTCTTCTGTTAGCTTTTTGGTCCAATCTAGCTTGTCACCATAACCATCAAATAAATTGGAGTCGGTGATAGCTTCAATCATCTCTGGATCGAGCTCAACAAAACAATTTAAGACATCCCCACAATCTTTTGGTTGAAACCTTAGAAGGAAATTGTTTTTAATAGAAGCTACTTGCTCATCTGTAAGATTCTTAATTCCCATAAGAAATGCAATTTTATGATGTGGATCAACCGGTAAACACCTCCAGGGATAAGTCCCTAATACTTGTGATGAACATAGATCAAGTTGCGCCTTCGACAATTGACCCTTAAGAGAATCAATTAATATATTTGACGCATCTCTTGCTTCAAAATCCTCAAAAGCCTTGTACGCACCATAAGTTGCGTTAGCTTTAATAGTTTCGTATTCTTCATATTCTTTAAAAAGAAAAGAAAGCAAATTTTCAAAATCTTTCGTAGACATTTTAAGTAAATTGTAAGCTGCGTTTTCAAAAAATATAATTTTTTCTGCGTATTTTATTCTTAATTTGTACTTCAATTCAGGATTGTCACGATATAATCCTTGAACCACATCTTTAATTTTTTTGTTCATCTTTTTAATAAATGCATTGTGAAGATTAAAGAATTTACCTTTTTCTATATTATCAAATTCACACAGGTAATAAACATTTGACAAAAGCTCGTTCTTTCCAACATATTCATCTATTTCACTATTAAGACCTAACAAAATCTCTGAGGGACTACGAACAACTGCTGGATTTTGACTTTCTTGATCAAGGCCAACATTTGGAATATACCCCTGAAGAACATTCAATAATCTCGCAGATTTTCCTATATGGCAAACCCTATGTCCATCCGATTCAATACAATTCGCCAAAGCTCTAATAAGAGCTTCCATGAGCAAGTCACGAATATTACCCTCCTTGAATTTATAATGCTGAATAATCAAGACAATATTAATGAAAATATTTTTAACATCATCGTTTTCATTTCTTAAATTATAGTAATCCCTGGATTTGTTATATCCATCTCCATCCAACACCCTTAGCACGTTATCCAGATCATTCCTCCAGAGTGTTTCAGTTTTTCTATTAAACCTATCTCTTGCTATTTTATCAAGCCTACGAATCTCATCTTTAACAACTTGAAAGGTTAAGTCTAAAAAATTGCTTGGAATATAGACTTCTTTAAAGGGAATCGCAATATCATTCAACGTGTTAATTGATCTTCTCCTAAGCTCAGCAGATGTTTGTGCATAACCCATTACATTTTCAATTCCTTGTGCCGCAACAGGATTTTCAGTACCATTATCATAATTAAAGTCTAAATTAGAAGTAAGAATTTTTTCATTATAAAAAATACGTAATTTATTTCTTTTATATTCAAGATGAACTTTCGATAAATCATTCCAATACACACCTATGGCAACAGGCATAAGTTGAACGCTAACATTTTGATTGTTATTATCAAAAAAGATATTACCGTCATAGTGGTGAATAAATATAATAGAATTTTCTAGTTTTTTATAAAAATATACAACACCTAAAAGCTTAAATTTTTCTTCGCCGTTAAGTTTACATACAATTTCATATCCTTCTTGTTTTTCTAAATAATCATTTACATTAACAATAACTTTTTCTTTGCTATAAAATTTTTTAATTGTTTCGCCGAAAATTCTAATTTCTGCTTCATCACCTTCACCTAGGGTAAATAAAACTTTCGTATTTTTCGATTGACTATTATCCTCAAATGAAGAGGAGGAGGAAGAGGAGGAGGAAGAGGAGGAAGAGGAGGAAGAGGAGGAAGAGGAGGAAGAGGAGGAAGAGGAGGAAGAGGAGGAAGAGGAAGAGCTTGTACAATCTTCATATCCTATACTTCTTTTTTCTTGATCACTACCAATAGCCATTAAATTATTTGAAAATGTGATGGCCGACATTAAATAAAAAATAGTTTTTTTCATCTTAAATTTCCTTTTTAAGTTTAATTACATACAAATCTATTATTTTTCATAGTATAGTATTTTTTTTAATTTGCAACATTTTTATTTTTTGTTTGTTTGTTTAAATTAATGCACCGAAATAACATTTGTTTTTCTTTATATTAATTTATTACTTTAATAAACGTTCATTCTTAAAAAATAATACCATCGAGCAAAGAGGTTAATATTTCAAAACACATAAATAAAACTTCCTACTTCGTACGGTTAAATAATTTCAAAGATATTTGACAAATATGATGGTTTTGAAGGAAAAAAACTGAATTCTCTGGATTATCAAAAGACAAAATTAACTACTTATACTTCTATGAATTACTTTGCAATTTATCTCAAAAAGAAGCTAAACAATTTGCTTCCTTAGGCATCCCATAAAAGACATTAAGGGTGCATTCAAAGCATAGAAAGAATATAATCACCCTATAGAAAAACAACAAAACCATAATACCGGAGAAAAAATGATCCCAGTTTAATTTTTTGTCCTATATTATGAATAATATGATTACTTCCAAATATTGAATATATGCGACAATCCAATAACTACTTCCATGGCAATCAAAATAATAACGACAATTTCAAGTCGTACGGAATGATGGTGATTTAATTCAGTTGATAAAATTTCATAGAATTCTCTGATAACATCTAAACGTTTATTCAAAATTTCAATACGTGTTTGAATGTCCATATAATCTGCTGCCATCAGATAATAGGGCTCATATCTTGGGCGACGCCAAAAAAATTCAGGCGTATCAAGGATATCGCTATGAAGATTAATTTTATGTCGGACGGAAAATAAGGCGCCAATTTTTTGAGATAATTTTTTTCGTGAAAGTAAAATTTTACCTTGAGTTGAAAACTCAGTAGGTAAATCGCCCATACTTTCGATTGTTTTATCAACAAATACTTCAAAAGAAGAAAGTTTAACCGATTGCGTTAATGCATGTGCAATCGATAATTTGATAAGATCATCATTATTTGATAAAACAATGCGATCGTTTTCTTCGTCAATTTCAGTTTCTTGACCCATTAAATAGGTGGAATAATCTTGAATCGCATTTTGTAAAGATCCAAGCTCATATGGCTTGATCATCTTAATAAAATGCTTCTCTTCTTCTTGCGTAAGTCCCCAAAAATTAACGCAACCATACACAAAGAAAAAAGCATCGCCTTTTAATTTAGGGCCTTGTTCATCATCCTTAGGTGGCATAATCGATTTTAAGTGAATAACGCCGTTATAATGTTTAGGATTAAAGCCTTTAGATTCAAAGAAAGCTAATAAGTCGTTAATCTTGTATGAATCTGCCGTCGCAAAGGTTGTACAACGCATATACCCAACTCTTTCTAATTGTGGAGGTCGTCAAATTTTGAGATTCGCATTGCTCATGTATAAAGAATACACATCGCATGTCTCACTACTCATTTTCCTACCCACACTTTGAAATTGTTTGGGTATAATTATCTTATTATTATGAAAACTGAAACTATATAAGCATTTTAACGTCTATTAAGTCAAGTTAATAAACTTTTCCTAGAACACCTAAGATTGCATCAGCCGCTTTTTCACTTGGATTTGCACCATCTGCGCGCAACATTTTTAAAGAAATTTCTGTTTGCTCAAGTTGCTGTAATGCTTTTTTAGGGTTTTTAAGGATTGACTCAACAGAGAGCGCAATATTATCAGGGGTACAATTTTCCTGCAAAAATTCAGGAATAATCTCTTTATTTTGCAAAATATTAACAAGCGTAACATAATCAAGCGTTAATACACGTTTTGCGAGCATTGCCGTCAAAGGGTTTAAACGATACGCAACAACCATTGGTACTTTTGCAAGCGCAAGTTCTAAGGTGACTGTTCCGGATGCTGCAATGGCTACATTACACGCCGCCATCGCGTCATATTTTTGACTAACATCTTTAACAAAAACAACCTGATCATAAAGCATCCCTAATTCACGACGAAAAATCTGTTTTATTTGGGGTGTCAAATGAGGCAAACAAGGCACAATTGCTTTTGCTTGCGGATAAAAATAGGATAATTTTTCAAAACTTTTAGCAAAAATAGGCGCCAATCGATTGATTTCCATAACCCGACTACCTGGCAATATACCAATCAGTGGTATTGATGGATCAATCTTATATTTTTGTCTAAATCTTTCACCATCAGCTTGATCAGCACCTGACTCAAGAATAGAGTGACCTACAAAAGTCGTCGACAAATTATGCTCGGTAAAATAAGGCGGCTCAAAAGGCAAAAGAGTGAGCAAATGATCTAAGAAAGCAGCACATTTTTTAGCGCGTTCTTTATGATAGGCCCAAACAGAAGGCGCTACATAATGAATGATCGGAAAAGGATGTTTCTGAAGTTTTTTAGCGAGTCTAAAATTAAAACCAGGCGCATCAATTGTAATTAAAGCATCTGGTCGTTGAATTTTTATATGTTGTTCTGTTTCTTTTAAACGTCGCATCAATAAAGGCAATTTTGGCAGAACTTCAGTAAAACCCATAACGGATAAATCTGTCATGGGAAACAAAGACTGAAGACCAGCTTCTTGCATTGTCTCGCCACCGACACCAAAAAACTGAACTTGGCCATCCAATTTTTCATGTAAAGCTTTAAGTAAGCGACCGCCTAAAAGATCTCCCGATGCTTCGCCCGCAACAACGTATATAGATTTAACTTCATTTTTCACGATGCGGCTTTAACCCCAACAACAAACATATTGGATTTATTAGCGTAATCAATCACTTCATCTTTATTAATAATGATTGTACCTCGTGCTTCAATCGCAATACCACGAAGACCCGCTGCTTTCGCTTTTTTCAGCGTTTCAGGTCCAATTGTAGGTAAATCCGCACGATTATCTTGGCCAACTTTACGCATTTTCACAAGAATGCCTTCAACGCCATCGCGTTTCACACTGGCACAACGATCAATTAACGCATCCGTACCTTCAATGGCTTCAATGCCTAAAACCATGCCTTCTTGAACAACAACAGATTGACCAATATCCATAGGGGACATCTGCGTTAAAATTTCTTGGCCCTTTTTAATATCGCTTAAGGCTTGCGCATCAGGTTCAATTTGCCCCAAAGCACCTTCTGGCGCCAAAAGATCATCTAACAGATCTTGTGCAGCAACAACCTTGAAGCCATCTTTTTCAATTTCTTCAATAATCAATGTCAAAACGGCATTATCACCAAAACCACGTAAAGCCGCTTTTGCAAGAAGAGAGGCTGCACGCTTATCCATTTTAAGCGCACTAAAAGATGGTCTTTCAATTCTACCTGCAAAAACAACTTCAGTAACGTTTTCTTCCTTAAATTTTTCTAAAGTTGCGTTAATTTGCCCAAGACTAGACCAATAATGAGGACTCTTTTCAACACAATCAGGATCTGTCATCCCTTCAAATCCAATCACAAAATGATCGCGTTTGGTTTGTTGACAAGCTTGAATAATTTTTTTCGGTAGATTTCCACCACCGGCAATAATTCCTAATTTAGACATCTGACTCTTCTTCCTCTAAACCCTTAGGCTTACAAATGGGTCGTTTTGACGGCTCCATCACAAAATTGATAATTTCCATGACCAAAGCATTGCCTTTGAAAGTTTCAGCAGCATCACTTACGCGTTCATCCCATGAACCTTCTTTAGCGAATATAAGTCGATACGCATTCCGTAATGAATGGATAAGTTCACGGTCAAAGCCACGACGCCTTAGCCCAATCAAATTAAGACCATTTAAATGACCACGCTCGCCAATAACTGTTCCATAAGGAATAACGTCATAACCAACGCCAGCTAAACCTGCAATCATCGCATGATGACCAATGCGTACGAATTGAAGAACAGCTGCGAGCCCACCAATGTTTGCATAATCACCCACAATCACATGACCGCCAAGGGTTGCATTATTGGACATAATAACATTATTACCAATAGTACAATCATGCGCAACATGGCATGCAATCATTAACAAACAATTATTACCCACACGCGTCACCATACCGCCACCTTCAGTGCCAGGATGTAAGGTTGCGTGCTCACGAATAATATTATCTGTACCAATGATAAGTGTCGAAGGTTCGCCTTTATATTTTTTATCTGGCGTTTCAAAACCAATGGCTGCAAATGGATAAATTTTAGTACGCGCGCCAATATTTGTGCGTCCAACGATCACGACATGATGTAACACTTCAACATCATCACCCAAAACAACATGCGGCCCGATAATTGAATATGCCCCAATAGAGACACGTTCACCAAGTTGTGCTTGAGGATCAACAATTGCTGTTGGGTGTATATTTACGCTTGTATTTTTTGAAAAATCTGTTACTTGAGAAAAAGTCATTCTTTAATATCCACGATCATTGCTGAAAATTTACCTTCTGCAACCAATTTTTGTTCAACCATCACTTTTGCGCTAAACTTCCATACGCGCGCGCGATTTCTTTCTTTAATGACATGTATGCGCAAAGAATCGCCAGGTACAACAGGACGTCTGAAGCGGGCTTCTTCAACGGACATGAAATAAACAACTTTACCATCTGCTTCTTCGCCTAAGTGATGCATAACCAATACACCAGCGGTTTGCGCCATGGCTTCAATGAGAAGAACGCCAGGCATAACGGGGCGTGCAGGAAAATGCCCTTGAAAGAACGGTTCATTGATGGTCACATTTTTAATGCCTGTCGCCTCACCTTCTTTAATATCAACCAATCGATCAATAAGAAGCATAGGATAGCGATGTGGAATTAATTTCATGATGCGCTCTACACTGAGCGTCGAATGATTTTTCAAATCAATTGAATTTT
Source organism: Alphaproteobacteria bacterium (assembly GCA_030680745.1). Lineage (NCBI taxonomy): Bacteria > Pseudomonadati > Pseudomonadota > Alphaproteobacteria > Alphaproteobacteria bacterium. The sequence continues at coordinate 38,253 of JAUXUR010000026.1, read as the reverse complement.
CATTGTTTTCTGACATATTATGCGCCTTTAATTTTAGCCATTCGCCAAATTGCTAAAGTTTGTCGATGAAAATCTCTAATAGGAACTGCAGGTGCACCACACACAACGGCATTCTCTTGAATATCACGCATAATACCGCTTTGTGCAGCAATTTTTGCGCCACGACCAATATTTAAATGTCCTGTAAGACCTGCTTGTCCTCCAATTTGGACAAAATCAGCCAATTTCGTACTTCCTGATATACCCGCTTGAGAAACAATAATACAACCACGACCAATTTGCACATTATGACCCAGCTGTACTAAATTATCAATCATACTGCCAGCACCAATAATAGTATCTTCAAGGCTACCGCGATCAATTGTTGCATTAGCGCCTATTTCAGCACAATCTTCAATAATAACACGCCCTAATTGTGGCACACGCATCGCACGTTGAGGACCAGGCACAAAACCAAAACCAGTACGACCAATACGGGCGCCCATATGAATCACAACATAATTGCCAATCAAACTATGCGTAATACTTGCATTAGGACCTATATAACAATGGTGCCCCAATTGCACACCAGCCTCTACCACAGCATTAGCACTTATATTGCAGCAATCACCAATCGTAACATTCGACCCAATAACAACGCCTGCATCGATGCGACATGATCTTCCAATTTTGGCACTTGGATCAATAATTGCAGCTGGATGAATGGCTGATTCAGCATCTTCTTGAATATAGGGAAAAACCTCGTCCGGATAAAAAGCTTGTGCAATAAAAGCAAAACTTCTATATGGATCATCCGACAACAAAAGAGCAACATTTTTAGGTGCTGCACTTAAATCCTGAGGTCTTATAATAACAGCACCTGCTTTTGTATTCTTGAATGTTTCCATATATTTAGGATTATGAAAAAAAGCAATTGCATCCGTTTGCGCATTCTCAAGCGTTGCGAGATCTTTTATAATCTTTTCAGCATCAGTCGTATTTGCTAATTCAGCGTTACCAATCCGCGCTAAGTCCTTAAGACTTAAAGGACCACCATATTTAAAAAAACGGCTATCGGCCATAATTAACCTTTCACAGGAGGTATAGAAACCTTAACAGATGGCAATCTTTCATTAACAAGCTTTACAGCTTCTTCAGTTAAATCATGAACTTCATCAGAAATAAGCAAAGCACCTTTATCAAACACTGTTCCTAAGCTATGTTTCTTTTTAAGATCCATAACAATTTTCAATATTTCTTCTTTGACTTTTTTTTCAGCATCAGCTGAGGCCAAATCTATTTTTTTACGCATTTCTTCAAAACGCTTACGTGCTTCATCAACTTTACCTTGAAAACCTTTTTCAGCCTCGATATATGCTTCTTTACCAAGCTTCATTTTATCTTCAAGTTTTTCATGTTCTTTACGCAAATTCGTTTCTTGCTGAACAAAACTTTTTTGATATTCTTTTAATCTATTTTCACGATGTTGCTCGAATTCTTGTATTGCTTTAGCGCGATAAAAAACTTCATTCGCATCACAAACACCCATAGAAAATTTAGACGCTGTATGTACTGGAGCAGAAGCCACACTCGTTGTACTTGTTTGTTGAACAACTGGTTCATTAACAGCTGCAGCATGCGCCGAAATAAGCATCAAATTAGGTATTAATGCAGAAAGTATATATATTTTTTTCATTTTATCCTCATATCTAACTAAAAACGTGTACCAAAGCCAAATAAGACATATTTTTTCATATCGTGCTTATCCTTAAGCCAAGGTTTTGCAAAATCTATTCTAACGGGCCCCATTGGTGTTTTCCAAGTAATCCCTACTCCTGAAGATGCTCGCCATTTAAAATGGTTAAGAATACCAGGACCTTTTTCGACAGGTTTATCTAAAAAACCAATATCTGTAAAGATTCTTGCTGAAACGCCCAATTCTTCAGGCAACCCAATTGGGAATCTTATCTCTGCAGTACTCACCGAAGAACGTCGCCCACCAAGTGCATCATCATCATCAGAAAAAATATCGCGTGGTCCAATACCACCAACTTCAAACCCTCTGAAAGAATCACCACCCAAGAAGAAACGGTTATTAATATCCACCTTTTGATGAATACCCCGAATATAACTTAATTCGCCTGTTAAACTCAAGATAATATCATTGGTGATAGGCTGATAAAAACCTGTTGAGTTTGAAAACCGAACATAACGTGTGTTTCCTCCAAGCCCTGCAACATCTTGCGTTAAGCTAAGAAAGAATCCACGATTTGGTTCTACCCTATTGTCTCTATAATCAAAAGTAAGCGTATGCCCAATCTCTGAAATGACAGCACGTCTACGCTGCGATTTAACATAACGAGATGCAGATTCGTTAACATGATAAATTTTTGAACGACGTAAACCATAGGACCACATCTGCCCAATATGATCAGCTAAATCATACCCGAAACGCATATTTCCACCAGATGACATGATATCATATGAACTTTGCTTAGAATTATTCGTACGCGAATGGAAGAAATCCACACCTGCCAAAAGATCACGCTCTAAAAAATAAGGCTCAGTAAAAGAAACGTTAAAATTTTTGCTTCTTTTAGAGACAGTCACTGCACCACCAACTTCTTGACCACGTCCTAAAAAATTAGATTCTTTAAGTTCGACCTTCCCTAAAATACCTTCATTTTCAGAAAAACCACCGGCAATGTTGAAATCAAGCGTTCTTTTTTCTTGAATATCTACTTTAATAATTGTCTGATCAGGCTTTGACCCTTCTTCATGATCAACTTTAACGTCTTCAAAGATACCGACATGTTCCAGTCGTTTTTTACTATCTTTAAGCTTCGATACATTAAAAGCATCACCTTCTGCAAGCAAAAACTCACGACGTATCACTTTATCCAAGGTTCTAAAATTATTAACAATATCGATCTTTTCAACAAAAACCTTTGGTCCCTCGCCTATCTCATAGATAATATCTATCTTTTTATTAACACGATCAAGCTCTGTACGTGGTTTTACATCAACAAACGCATAGCCCATTTCACCAGATTTTTCAGTCAGTAATGAAATAGTCGCATTCACTTCTTCAGCGTTATACCAAGTGCCAACTTTTGTATAAACGTCCTTTTTAAGCATTTCGCCTGGAATCTCTTTAATCTGAGACTCCACTTCAACCTTATTAACTTTGTACCGGCTTCCCTCTTCAATCGTAAAGGTAATATAAAAACCATCTTTTTCAGGCGCAAGCTCAGCAATCGCTGATTTTATACGAAATTCAGGATAGCCCATTGCCAAATAATATTCGCGTAACAATTCTTTATCATATTCAAGACGATGGGGATCGTAAATGTCATCAGTTGACATAATGCGCCACCAAGCTGATTCGCGTGTCTTAATAATTTCTTTCAGTGTTGCAGTTGAAAAATGTTTATGTCCCAGGAAACTAATACGTCGTACTTGCGTCACCTTACCTTCATTAATCTTGAAAACAAGATCAACACGATTTTGAGGAAGTTCAATAACGTAAGGCTCAATTTTTGCAGCATAACGACCATTTTGACGATAAATTTCAACCAAACGCTCCACGTCGCTTTGAACTTTACTGCGTGTATAAACAACACGCGGTCTTAATTGCAATTCATTTTTAAGACGTTCTTCTTTAAGCTTACTATTTCCTTCAAATGCAATACGATTAATAACTGGATTTTCTTTAATTTTCACCCTAATCGTTTCTCGATCAACATCAATATTCACATCTGCAAAAAGCTCTGTTGCAAACAATGCTTTTAAGGAAAGATCAATCGCATTACGATCAACAGATTCGCCCTTTTTAAAAGTTAAATAGGATAAAATTGTTTCTTTAGGAATGCGTTCAACACCTTCAACCTCAATTGAACCCACAAACATATGGTTTTCGGATACTTCTTGATTAAAATCATCGCCCATTCGCGCATTAACATCTGTCAAGAAAAGGAAAAAAAGCAGCAAAACGAATTGCTTGGCTTGAAAAAACTTCACACTAAACCTCATAATAGATAAGTCGGTAGCTTAAAACTAAACTCAATAATTTTTTAAGACTTTGCGATTCTATGAAGAGATTCGCTTTTTGGCAACCTCTTTCGTTTAAAAAGGTATAAAAAATTGTATTTTATTTAATTTCACGTACAGAAAAATGGATAAGCCTCTTTTTATTTTTACGTTTAGAGCGATTGCATTAATCGATATTAATAACATTCACGACGTCTTGAACATCAAAATAGCCACCATAAAGATGTGGGTATTGCTCGCCATTAGGAACATTACTTTCAAACTTAAGCGTTCCTGCTATTTTAGCTGCATAAATTTCCAGAACGACAACTTTTTGGCCAGGAAAAAACTTTTGAATAATTTTAGGATATTGTTCTTTAGTTGAAAAATGCATATACCCATCTTCACGATCAAGTGGATTTCCAACAAATTTTTTATTTTTATTGAATTCATCAAATTCTTCCAATGTTAGAATTTTATAAATCATTGGATGTGACATATTAAACCTTTTATTAAGATTAAATTTTCATAAGATAGTCATAAATTATATACTAAAAAAATATTCAAAAATCAATAAGATCGCAACCTTACAACACCATATTTTCAACGGGGCCATTTAAAAATTCAAATGACCCCTATTCGTTTATTATTCAGAAGCAATAGCTTCTATCCTAACAGTAGAGTAATACCGATTAGGAATATGCCATTTTATACACATCGATCCTCTCGGAAAAGATTTTGTTGAAACACATGAAAAACCATTAATCTCAAATTTTTCACGAAGAATTTTTAATATTTTAGTACTATGATTTACTACAACAGGGAAAATATAATCCATTAATATCGTGAATTCTTCCTCAGAAAGATCTTCAAAAAATTCAGACCCACATTTATACATATGTTCAAAGTAAGCGCGGTTCTTCTTCCCTAATGGAGAACTCACAAGCCAAGCTATGCTACTTTCAACAGCTTCAAGCTTATCTGATAAGGGCTCTTTCACGATTTTTGCATCTTGACTTGTCAGTGAATCCGCACGCATTTCGAAAAAAACTTTACCATTTGGATTTAATACACCAAAAAGATTTCTTAACCATGTCCAATCAAGATTTTCAAAATCTTTTCCTGCAAACAAACAATCTCCTAAATACTCAATCACAATTTTATCAACCTTAAGGCCAAAAGGAAGTTCGTTTAGTGTAAAAACATCACCCTTAAGATGAACATAATCATTCACCTCATATGTATATGGATCTCTCATTCTATCATTTACATCTAAAAAAAGTGTATTTTCAGGATACACTTCCATGGGACTCGTGATGTTCCTTCTTTGATAATCCAAAGCTTCCTTCTTATTTTGAAAAGAAAAACCATCTTCAAAATGATAATGAACAATATTTAAAGGATCTAAAATTAATCTTGGTATTTTATATATATGCTTATTCTTTTTTTCTCTTTCAGTGAGAATTTCGCCATTACTTGTTACATATTCTTTACGATAATCACCCATTTGACAGCATGATCCAAAAAAATGTGCCTCTGATCCTAAAATGCCTGCACCTATAACCAAAGTATTTATTTTTTCTGGATCAAATTTCCTTGAAATTTTTAAACCTTCAGATGTCGCATTAAATTGATCTATTTGTTCTTGATCTAGCAAAGTTGCTAATGAAGAAAAAGAACAACTTAATAAACCAATCGTTAAAAAAAAATTTCTCATTTAAACTTCCTTGTTTTTTAAATTAAACAAAATATATACAATTAAAAATTGTTCACGTCAATATAAAAACTTGTATTTTTTTTATAATTAACAAAAAATAATATTTATTATTTTAATAATATAAATTTGATTATTGAAAAAAATATTTCGACATAAAATTACTTAATTCATATAAGAAATTAATTTTATTTGAAAATTATATAATTTATGTCTGCATATCTCACTTTTAGAATGTCTTATTTTTTGATCAAATAACAAAGACAATCCATTTAGAGAGGCACCGATGAAATCAAAAATAAATTTAATGACTATAATTTTTTTTGTATTATTTTCTGTTTCAACGCATGAAGTTGAAGCGGGTAAAAAAGTAAAACAAACAATAGAAGATAGTGATATTGCTGAAAAACCCGGTTGTTTTTCATGTTTCAGAGGCCTATTTGGAGGTTCCAAAAAAAATAATGATATAGAACTAAACGAAATCGACATTGGTACAGGATCCGATCAAATTATATCGGTTTCTCATAACGAAAAAGATAATGATACAAGTGAAGAAGATGATAATCCACCACCTTATGCACCACCTTTAGTTCCACCTGCAAATCAATCAAGCTCAAGCAATGATCACAAAATTGATATTGCTCCTATAATAGCTTTTCAAAACACCCTATTCAAAACACATGAATGTATGCAGGATTGCAATCAAAAAGTATTTGTTTTATCTCTTGATGGCGGTGGCATAAGGGGTGTTATATTAGCACGCATCTTGATACATATTGCAGACATGATGAATGTTCCTATTAATCAACTTTTTAATCTCATCGCTGGAACATCAACTGGTGGATTAATCGCCTTGGCTTTATCAATGCCTGATACTGATAATCCTGCGTTAGCCCGTTTTAATCCAGACATGATTCTTAAGCAATATTTAACAAAAAAAGAAGAAATCTTCAAAAAAAGAAGTATTATTCATTTGCCTGGCATTCTTGAATCTATGTACGATCCAAGTGGCATCGAAACTTTTTGTAAAGAGACTTTTACTGACCATACCAAATTGTCGCAACTTTTAGTGCCCGCTTTTGTAACCGCCTTTAATGATACAGACAATAATTTAGAAATTTTTGGAAGTCATTCTGCATTTTTGAGCGATGCAAAAAATGAACGAGTATGGAAAGCAGGACGAATAACATCAGCCGCTCCTTTTTATTTTACATCAGTACTTGAGGATGGAGATATATATCGAGATGGCGGACTTTCCGCCAACAACCCATCAGAAATTGCATTGGCTGAAATTAGGCGTTTATTTCCAAACAAAGCATTTGAAGATATTATTGTAATATCAATAGGAACAGGTGAAAATATCAATGATAAAATTAAAATTGATTTAACAATCCCTGACATACAAAAAATTATTAAACAATTTGAACAAGGTCAATTAGCAGCCGTTGACAGAACAATGGAAAGTTTCTTAGGTAACAATTACATTCGTATTCAAACAGAATTAATTGGCGATCTTAAAACAGATGATATTAGTGATGACTATACCCAGATGATGCTTGACCGTGCAGCACTAACAATTTCTAAAAATGAAGCGCAATTTGAGCGACTAAAATCGCTATGGTTTGCGCAATACAAAGATACTGGAGCATATAAACATATATCACCCTATGACGAATGGCAAAAAATTCAACGCGACGTCATGGAAGCTGAAGGTTTTCAATCAGCCAACTTAAATCAAATTCAAGAAGCGTATTATAAAAACCATCTTGAATAAACCTAATCAATCTACGGAACAAAAAATGAAATTGCTTCGGTTTTTACATCTCCCCTTGTGGGAGAGGTCGGCGCGCAGCGACGGGTGAGGGGTATCTAAAGCGTTTACAAAGAGCAACACCATCATGCCATAATCTAAGCATTGCCAAACAAATACTCATCTCTCCAAAATTGTAAAATACCCCTCACCCGCTCCCTTTGGTCGCGACCTCTCCCACAAGGGGAGAGGTGAAAAAAACCCTTCTTTTGGAAGGCTTTTGGTAAAAAATTGTTTTCACTTCTTAGAAATAAGTTGCGGAGTGTGAGAGCAGGACAGTTAAAAATGGGCTTAATTTCATTTTTTGTCCCATAGATTGAATGCGCACAGATGGTATTGCTACCTAACGTAGCAACCCCGTCTTCAGTTTTTTCTATTCTTTTTTTGCTTTAAGATCCTTCATATCTTTTTTCATTTCTTTTATTTTAGCATCTTTTTTTACCCTAACTTCCTCCGCCTTCTTTTTCATTTCTTTTATTTTTGCATCTTTTTTTACCCTAACTTCCGCCACCTTCTTTTTCACTTCTTTTATTTTTACATCTTTTTTTACCTTAACTTCATCCACCTTCTTTTTCATTTCTTTTATTTTAGCATCTTTTTTTACTATCTTAGCTGTATCATCTTTTTTGATAGTTTTTGTTGTAACGTCTTTTTCCACGACACTGCCTGTATCATCCTTTTTTGTAACTTCTGTTGTCATTTCAGTTTTCTCTTCAGCTGCATATACATTTTGTGACAAAACGAACAAAGCAGCAATTAAAATTGAAATATTTCTAAACATGATTTCTCTCCCCTATATTTAATTATCTAATTTTATTATACACTATTATTAACTAATAAATAATTACATTTTAAATGCTAGAAACAAACTTACGAATTATAAATATCTTCAGGAAATAGAAACGCGTTGATTATTAATGCTGAATTTCAAAAACTGAAGCAAAAGCCCACTCAATCCATGGTAATAAAAGCGCCATATTACTTGGATCTATCGTTGGACCTCCCCACAATCGAATGCAGGGGTCACCAAAAGCATGACCCTTAATATCAAAGGCCACATTTTCATCTTCTAATAATTTTGCGATCCTAGCAATTTTACTAAATTGTTCTTCCCTATTCAAAACCAGGAATTTTTTATCAATTATATTAAGACAAATTGATGTGGGTGAACGTGACTCAATTTTTTGAGCACTAAAAGCAATCCAGTTTTTATCTTTAACCCAATTTGAAACGATATCGAGCGATGTTGCACTTCGTTTTTTCGTAGCCTCAAGACCCCCTATAGAAATCATCCAATTGAGCGCATCAATAGCATCTTCGATAACCAGAAGAGACGGCGTATTGATTGTGTCGCCTTCAAAGATTTTTCTATTAATTTTACCATTTTGAGTCAATCTAAAAAGGCGCGGCATTGGCCAAAGAGGTGTATAAGACTCAAGTCTTTTTTGGGCTTTTGGACTCAGCACAAGAATGCCATGTTGTGCCTCTCCGCCCATGCATTTTTGCCATGAAAAACTTGATGCATCCAATTTATGCCATGGAATATCGACGGCAAAAACAGCAGACGTAATATCACATAAAGTGAGCCCTTCTCTATTTTCTGCAATCCAATTGCTATCTGGCACGATAAGACCAGAAGTCGTTCCATTCCAACAAAAAACAATATCGTGGTTTGAATTGGTTTGTTTGAAATCTGGCAAATAACCTTTTGGACCTTCAATAATACAAACATCAGGTAGTTTTAATTGGGTCGTAATATCGACTTGCCAAACCTGCCCAAAAACATCCCAGACAAGAACATCGACTGGCTTTGGACCTAACAATGACCACAGACATGTTTCAAATGCACCCGTATCGGATGCTGGTGTTAAAGCAATCAAATAATCATCCGGAATTTGCAAAAGCTGTCTTGTTTTTTGGAGCACTTCATTGATTTTAGCTTTTGCCGATATTGATCGATGTGAACGTCCCAACGCCGCATTTTTAAGGACATCAGCCGTCCAACCTGGTCTTTTAGACGTGGGACCAGAGGAAAAAAAAGGACATAATGGTTTTTGTTTTGGCTTTGGAATTATGGGCATCATGCTTATATCTCGATATCATTGCAATTAAATATACATAATTTAGTCTTGATTAACAACGCACATTCAATTGTAAAGGAAAACGATAGATTTTGAATAATTGTTAGGGAGATTTTAAAAGAGGGAAAAAGAATTTAAGAAAATATATAATTTTGAAAGAATCATCGCAACAAACGACTAGGTATGTCATACGGGGTTACCCATATAGCACCTTATACTCTTAAGCTATAATAACTTAAGAACCCTAGCCGTCTGAAAGACGAAAAGTATATTAAAATAGTACACTTTAAAATATAAAAACAAAATTTTACCCTTGGTTTCTTTTACGTCCTAATCCGATATCTTTAGCAAATTGTGAACGTCGAATAGCGTAATTCGGTGCAACCATAGGATAATCCGACGGTAAACCCCATTTTGCACGATATTCTTCAGGAGATAATTTGTACGCTGTACGAATATGACGTTTCAACATTTTGAGTTTTTTGCCATCTTCTAAACAAATAATATAATCATCAGTAATAGATTTTTTGATGGGAACTGCTGGTCGTTGGTCTTTGTTATACACACCATCTTCAAAACCCGCCTCAATTTGGCGCAAAGAATCGTAAATGGTTCGAATAACATCTGCAATTTGTTCTGCAGGTAATATGTTATTGCTTAAATAAGCAGAAGCTATCCCAGACGACATTTTGAGCATGTCGCTGTCAGCTTCTAACTTGGGCTTGATGTCGTCTACATAAAATTCATTCATTTCATTTATCCTTACAATTAATGTTTAACACTTATGAAAGTGTAGTAAATAACAATAGATATGTCAACAAAAAAAAGAAATTATTCTTAATTTCGAATAAAAAAAATTTTTCTAATGTTTTTGCTATCTATTTACAAAAGTAGAATAACTTTCTAAAAAGACAAGGCTTTTGTCCAAATGCAATATTTCAGTTTTATAAAATTTTTCTGGTAATGACGCAATACATTGATTTCTTTTATATTCTATATTAGAAAAGCAAGAAGATTTACAAATTAAATCTTTATTTTTTTGAACTTGCAAACTCATAAAAAGAGATTTAAAAATTTCATATAAAGGAGGCACTTCAATTATTTTCTGAATAAGTACACCGAAATTAATAAAATCAACTTCATTTTTATTCAACAAAGTTTGAAGATTTTTAAATAAATCTATCCCTTGATATTTTTCGAGTGTCAAAAATTGTCCTGGCACTCCTTTTAAAAGATCATATAAAGACGCATAAAAAGGTAAAATAGACGGCATTTTTGATTCTATAATGTCTTTTGTTGTTTCATAAGACAGATAGTGAAATCTCAATTGAACACATCTTGATTTGATTGTCTTTAAAACACTATATGGCTTGTGCGATATTAGAAAAAAAATTGTTTTTTCAGGCGGGTCTTCTAATATTTTCAAAAGCGCATTGCTTGCATTAATATTAAGTGCATCAATTGTATCAATAAGACAAAAACGATATTGCGCATTAAAAGAGGTTAAGTTTAAAAAATCTATTAACTTTCGAACATCCTCAATATTTATACTCGCATCCTCTGATCTAAGCTGAAAAAAATGGGGATGCGCAGATAAATCAGTTTCATTATCTTTTTGCAATATATTTCTGACAAAATTTACGGCAAGACTTGCCTTGCCAACCCCTCTAGGTCCTGTAAAAAGCCATGCATGTGGCATCTGTTCATGCGCAAAAGCATTTTCCAATATTAACTTATTATGATTATGACCTAAAATTTCTATCACGATAATGCACATTCCTTAAAATGCAGTTTTAATAAAACTGTCTTAAAATGACATTTATAAGAAAATCACACAAGTACTTTATTCATGAACTAAGACTAAGAAAACAGGAGGGAACAAGCCCCTCCCCTCTCTTGATTCGCTTATTTAGATTGTTGAATAAATTTATGGATAGCAATAAGATTAGGCGCAACAGTAAAACCTTCTGTAAAGCTATTATAAAGAATATCCATCTCTGGTATGATTTCTTTTTCTCGATTGCATGTTTTCATAAACTCATAAAAAGATACATAAGTGGATGCTTCAAAAAACTTAGACTCACTATTTTTTGCAATCGTCAAAGATTCACGGAATAAGCTTTCCGCAATTTTTTCACTTCCTTTTTGCAGCGCATGAATTTCTGCCTTTACCCTAAAAATATGACTGTCATACATATGAATATCAAGTTTTTCACCACAAAGAAGCGCTTCATCCGTTAATCTAAGAGCCTCGTCAGCATCACCAACCAAAGTTTTAACTTGTGCAAGCATGGCAAGCTGATATGGAACACCTTGCTCCGATCTTGTAGCACGATATTCAACGATGCCTTCTTCCATTTCTTTAATATGGATTTTTGCTTCATTTATAAAATCAGCGCCTGTTTTAGATTTTTGAGCTTTCATAATTTGTGCCCAACCTAAAATAACTTGGCTCCAACTTTTCCAATACATAAACTTTCTTTCTGTTGCAAATTCAACAGCAAGTTTTGCATATTTTTCTGTTTTTTCAATGTCTTTAAGGGTTTGAAAAAAAGCTGCAGCGACACTATAAGCATAACAAATATCAAACGGATAGTTCAGATCATTTGCGTAATCAATAGCTTCTTGTATCTGCGTTAACGCCAATTCAACGGAACCCAGGATTAAGTTATTCCAAGCTAAAATTGAAAGCCCAGCAACTTTTGGATTTGCGCCAGTGCCAAAAATAAAAGCATGTTCTTTATGCAAGACTGGATCATAAATTTCAATTGATCGATCTAGATATTTTTTGCCCTGCTTGAAGTCACCTTGAAATAAAAGCGTATGACCTAATGCACGATAAGCCTCAAGTTTTAAAGCCTGATCTTGAAGTTGACGTGCCATACCAAGCAATTGCTCTGCATATTTTCGTGAGGTACTTAAAGGACCACGAATAACAAAAAATTGCTGTAATCCTCTGAGGATAGGAATCAAGTAAACTGTATCACTTGTCTTTTGGCATAGATTGTAAGCTTTCAAAAGGGCTTTTTCAACTTCATCAGCACCAGCACCTTTAAGCGCCATAAGAGGAACACAAATCGCTGCACGTAAGGGTAATTCACGAATATCACGACCCTGCCCAGGAGGGAGCATGCCGATCAATTCAATACCTTTTTCTAAATGCGCAATCGCTTCATGATGTGTAGAATATTTATTTGCGCGATTACCAGCCATTAACCAATATTGAGCTGCTTGATCAATAAATCCTGCTTGCGTATAATGCAACGCAATAATTTCTGGATGCGTTAAAACCATACCTGGAAAATGCTTTTCATACATTTCAGCAACTTCAGCATGATAGGCATATCTTTTAGACTTTGGAATTGATAAATAGGCCGTTTCTTGAATCAATGCATGTTTAAATACATACAAAACATCAGATGGCGTTTCATTTTCAACTAAAACCCCAGCATTCACAAGCTGCTTCAAATATTCTTGTAAACGTGCATCATCATAACCCGATAAAATGCGTAAGTAATTTAAGGATAATGTGCGTCCAAAAACTGAAGATAATTGAGCCAATGATTTAGCTTTGCCAAGTAAATCAAGTCGTGCTGTTAAAGAATCACGTAATGTTGACGGAATTGTTAGGCTTGTTAAAGAGCCTTTAAAAACATATTTGCCATCTTCAAGAATAAGAGCACCCGTTTCAACGAGCGCAAGCGCAAGCTCTTCAACAAAAAGAGGAATACCATCCGTTTTTGAAACAATATACTCTACTACTTCATTAGGAACAGTTTTAAAGCCAAGCAGCCCTTGAACCATCGTTTTCGTTTCATTGGGCGTTAAGCGATTCAAATTAATGTGCGTTATATTAGAATTCTTAATCCAGGAAGGTTGATATTCTGGACGGAAGGTTAAAAGCACCATAATACGGTGAGACCCAAGATTTTGAACAAGATAGTTTAAAAGATCTAAGGTTGATGGATCTGCAAAATGTAAATCTTCGATAACAAAAACAACAGGCTTATCATTGCTACGCATTTGAAGCCAGGAAACGACAGACGCTGATATTTTGTCTTTTAAATCACCAACAGATAAGTTCTGGGCTGAATCAGTAAGTGATCGTCCTTCCATTGACATTAAATTATAAAGAAGCGGCAATAATTCTTTTTGAGGCAATCCCAATCTTTCAGCAGAATCGGACGCAATATTGATAAGGTCTTCATCACTAGACGCTACATTAAGCTCGTTATACCTAAGCCATAAATCTGTTAATGTATAAAAGGCACTATTTTGTGTTACATGGTTACATATACCTTGAAACCACAAAACTTCATCTGGATCTAAACTGTCTTTAAATGCCTGAACAATACGTGATTTACCAATACCTGCTTCGCCTGAAATAAGGACGATTTTAGGTATTTTTTGTTTCACTTGCGTCCAATTGTCTACAACCTTATTAAGCTCTCTAACCCTACCAGTAAGGGGCGTTAAATCACCTAACAAAGAATCCGAAGAATGTTTTTTTGAAACAACTTTAATAAGCTCAAAGGACGTTTTGTATTTATCGAAAAAATGTTCACCCAGTGAAAAAGTTTCAAAATAATTATGCGTTAATTTGTTTGTTACTTGACTTATTATTATTGCACCAACGGGCGAAAATTTTATCATTTCCTCCGCTTCATCAAAAACACGACCATGCATTTTTTGCGGCTTATCATCACTACCTTTTTCAGTAATAACAGCTGACCCCGTATTAACGACAAACTGCATAGAATTTCTATCCTGTACAGACAACGTTAAAAAGATTTTGAGCAATGCATCAATGGCGTGTTTCGCATCATCTTTATTAACTTTTGGATAACCATAATAAGCAACAAAACCATCATCGCTCAAATAATCAAATAAGCCCGACCGTTCATAAATCGATGTTTTAATTAATGATTTTTTTGATTCATCTAATATCGCTTTATTTAAAAATTTTACACGTAAAATTGTTACTTGACGCTCTTCGGTAAAAGGAAGCTGGGCAACATTATTCGGATCATATGGCATATCAACAGGCATTGGCACGTCATCTGCTGGCACTACCTTTACTAATGGCTTAGCGATTTCTGCACCACATGAGGGACAAAAACTAAATTTTAAAGAAATAATTGCCCCACAGACGTGGCAAAATGAATTATTTTCTGATGAAACAACTTTAAATCTTTCAGACACATTAGGCTCCCAAATAGTGAATTGCATTCTGATTAGACATCAAAGCTGCTTTTTGCGCAAGATAGAGTTTAATTATTTTTCTTAGGAAAACAAAATGAGCCTTAAATCAAAATATGGCAGCAATCCTTTTAAAAGAATTACTTAAATATATTTTAATAAAAATATGTAACACAAAGTATATTTATAGAAAAAAATTCATAATTTTTTTATTAAAAAAATAAAAAAAACATTTGCAATAATCTTTGTTTTTTGGTATAAGACTTATGCGTAGTTTGAAGCTAACGTGTCCCCTTAACATTGAACCTTATACGGAGGCAGAATGCATAAGCGAGTTTTGGCAAAATTGAGCCTAACCCTTATAGTTTTAACGTGTTATTGCAGCTTTCAATCATTGCGTGATTCGTTTGCCTCAGAAACACATTCTACACAACATTTACGTAGAAGTATTCAATCATCACCAGACACTCTTGATCCACATGTTGCTTTAGGCATACACCCCTTAAGTGTTTTGCGTGATTTATATGAAGGGCTTACAAATGCCTCTGCAGATAATGAAGCATTACCTGGTGTTGCAACAAAATGGGACATCAGTGAAGATCGCAAAAAATATACTTTTCACCTTCGACATGACGCGAAATGGTCTGATGGAACACCTGTCACGGCTGAACATTTCGTTTTTGGTTGGAAACGTGCCCTTGACCCTAAAACCACTTCGCCCAAAGCAGACCTTATCTATATAATTGAAAATGCTGAAGAAATTGTAAAAGGCACAAAAAAAATTGATGATTTAGGCATCAAAGCAATCGATCCCTATACCTTTGAAGTTACACTCCGCAATCCCTATCCTTATTTTTTAAACCTTTTAACACATAGCATTTTCTTTCCTCTTTTGCCTTCTCAAATAGAAAAATATGGCCAAAACTTTGCAAAACCTGGCATTATGGTTTCTAATGGCGCCTTTACACTTGAGGAATGGCAACCCCAAAGCAAAATTTTACTTAAAAAAAATCCGCATTATTGGGACCAGGAAAACGTAAAATTAACGAATGTTTCTTTTTACCCCATCGAAGATCAAAATGCTTTGTTTAAACTTTATCGCGCTAACGATATCGATTTCACCTATATCATCCCTGATTCACAATATGATTTCGTGCGTAAAAATTTTCCAAACGAATTTAAAGGCGGTTCTTACCTTACAACAGCAGGCATAGGGTTCAATTTAACACGACCACCCTTTAAAGATAATCTTAAGCTTCGTGAAGCTTTATCTCTTGCCATTAATCGAGAATTTATCTGCGAACGTATTACTAAAACCGGTGAAATTCCAGCTTATTCTTGGGTTGACCCTTCTATCAAAGAAATTAATGCACCTTCTTTTTCTTACAAAAACATGACGCAAGCAGAACGATTAAAGCTCGCCAAAAAATTATACAAGGAAGCTGGCTACTCTAAAGAAAAACCACTTGAAGTTGAATTACGCTACGACACGAATGATAATCACAAAAAACTAGTTTTAGCCATTTCAACCATGTGGAAAGATTTAGGCGTTAAAACACACCTTGTTAACGAAGAACTCAAAGTATTTCTTCAAAATCGTCAACTAAAACAAGTCACTGAAGCCTTTCGTAATTTTTGGAATCTTGATTATTTTGACCCATTTAGCTTTACGCAACTTTATCTCTCTTATTCAGGCATGAATACAAGCGGGTATAATTGCACAGCTTATGACGATCTATATAAAAAAGCGATGGCATCTGCTGAATCACAAGAAAGAGAAGAAAGCCTATACAATCTTAGTAAAATGGCATTAGAAAGCCACGCTCTTCTTCCCATTTTTCACTCTGTAACCAAACGACTTGTAAAACCATGGGTTGAGGGATACGAACACAATTCATTGGATATAGTCTACTCAAAAAACCTTAGTATTAAAAAATAAATCTTTTTTTTAAAGTGACTCCTGTCAGGAGTCACTTCCTCCCCTTCAAAAATCACAGTTAATACATCTATCTAATATTAATCCTCATCTTTTCCTCTTAATAAATTCTTAACCTTTATATCCTATACTAGGTTTAAGAAGACATGAATGGTTCATGTGAATCTAAACAAGATAGCGATAAATTTAGGAGGAAGAAATGACCAAGGCATCAACAATTTTAATGACATTATTCGCTGTTTTTTTTCTAGTCGTAGGACCGATATCAGTAACAGTAGCTGATCAACCTACAACACAAAAAGTAGAAACAGCAAAAGAAGAATCTAAAGGTGTATGGGGTTGGATTAAGGATAAAGCCATGTGGGTAGGCACTTCCATCAAAGACGGTGCTGTTTATGTTGGCAGCGCGATCGGCAATGGATTTAGCGCCGCTTGGCATTGGATATGGCCATCGAAAAAAGACGATAAAAAGAACGATGCAACAAAAGCAACAACACCAACCATGAAAATGAGTGACGAGCCACGACCCATGTCGGTGAAATAATTTGGGCATCACCCAAAATAATGGCAAATGACTTAAAACCAAATGCCTTGGAAAACAAAGGGGATCCCTCCCCTTTGTTCTTTTTTTTTAATAATTATTCAAAATAGTGTTGACAAAGATCTAAAAACCCTTTAAATCAAAGGCGTGGCTTCGAAAGAAATAGTCCCTAAAAGGGGGTGTAGCTCAGTTGGTTAGAGCGTCGGCCTGTCACGCCGAAGGTCGCGGGTTCGAGTCCCGTCACTCCCGCCATTCTCAATCCCCTTTCTTCATAATTTTCAAAAATAGTTAAAATATCGATTTGTTTTTTAATAAAAATTTTGTAAAATCAAATAACATAATAAATTATTTGAGGTCAGGAAATGTCATCCATTAAATCACTCTCTTTAGCATGCTTAGCAGCAATGCTTTTTACACAACAAGCGGAATGCCGCAAAA
Source organism: Alphaproteobacteria bacterium (assembly GCA_030680745.1). Lineage (NCBI taxonomy): Bacteria > Pseudomonadati > Pseudomonadota > Alphaproteobacteria > Alphaproteobacteria bacterium. The sequence goes on along the minus strand of JAUXUR010000026.1, from coordinate 20,526 downwards.
ATCCTATGTTATGCGACACTAACATTCCGCAACTCCATGATATGGGCGTTGTTAAATCAGCAGATTTAAAAGTTCAGACAGCTGATATTTTTTTAGTGAAACTAAACACAGATGGTTCTGTTTCTACTTTTATCGGTAAAAAGAACTACGCCCCTTTTGCTTGGAATTTACCTGGTGGTAAATGCACCTCAGCAAGCACCTCTCCAATAGATGTTGCCAAACGTGAATTAAGCCATGATACAGGCGGCCATGTAAGTGTTAATAAATGGACTTTAGAGAAGGCTCCAACGCTTTATTCACCAAAAGCACAGAAAGCTATCTTTTTTATACGTGATGATCGTCTAACAGCTTCTACGCTCAAAGAAGGATCACATCACGCGGTCAGCTCCTTCCATAAAGGTTTTAAGCACCGCGAAATGGATGAATTTAAAGAGGTCGATTTACGCGATTTCATGGCAAAACTCCAAGATTATAGCAAACTTGTAAGCGCGCAACAAAACGAACCTAAAAAACTTACAATTGTTGCAAAAGACAATACAAGATTTGAGTTTTCAGCATCAACAGCTTTAGCCCTTGCTGATAAATACGATCTATTGCGTAATTTATTGACGCAACTTACTGACAAACAATTCTAATATTGTTTGAACTTTGATTGGGTTGCCTGGACATTCCAAGTGACCCGATCATGCAATGTATTTTATATTTTATCAATCAACCCTATAAATGAAGAGCAAAAATGTTATCATACATTAAACAATCAAGTATTTTAATTTTATTATATGTATTCCTATCCATGCCGCACGCTTCTATTGCGATGTGGACACCACCAGAAGACTCTAATTATGAAGAATTAATTACTGACCTTAGTCAAAAAATTAACGACAAGAGCGCTGAACCAGAAGATTACTTTCAATATGCTTCGATACTTTACCAAGGATTAAACGATGATAAAGATCATTGTGCTGCACGTGATTATTTTTTAATTGCGGCTGATACTGGTCATATTGAATCAATGTATGAATTTGCGCATATGTGTGATCATGCAGAAGGCGGTGATCAAGATTTAAGAATGGCACGGCATTATTATAAAAAAGCTGCAGATCACGATCATTATAAGGCTACACATAATTACGCTTGCATGTGTCTTGATGGTGATGGTGGCAAAAAAGATTATCCAGAAGCATTCAAATACTTCAAAAAATCAGTCGAATATACAGATGATTTTAATGTCTCTTGGTATAATTATGCTTCAATGTGTAATTCTTCTGAATATGGATTACAAAATCCTGAAGAGGCCCTAAAATATTTCAAAAAAACTGCTGATCTTGGTCATGCGGGCGCCATGTATAATTATGCAATCATGCGTTTCAATAGTGATCTCAATCCACAACATATTGAAGAAGCACCAAATTTAGTTGAAGCGCGTCTTTATCTTAGTGGCGCTGCTGCAAGAAATCACCGAAATGCAGCCTTTGCATTAGCGCTTATGCAATTTAATGGTCAGGGTGGTCCCAAAGATAAAGATGCATCACGCATTAATTTTACAAAAGCACATGAACTTGGACATCCACAAGCGATGCCAATGTTCCTACAACTAAATGGATTATTTGTTTTACCGATTGATCACAACCAAATACAGTAAAATAACTTCAAATTGATACATCGTCATTCCTTGCTCATATAGATTGAGGTAAACATCGAAAGAAAATTATATTTTTATCCAGCAGATTGATTTCTTATTCTTTTGCCTTAAATGCTGATTAAAGCATACCTCTATGTTTTTGCTTATATCAGAAATTAATTTAAATATAAATTTAATTTTTTAATTTTACATTTATTACAGAACAAAAAATTTAAATTTAAAATATTTTTCAATTAAATAAACAGCATTTTGTTTTAATTATTATAATGAATTTATAATTTTTTTTATTTTGTTGACTTTTATGTCAAGTTTTAATAAAGTGCAGAATCAATAATTAATAACCAATATTTAGAATTCAATGAATAGGATTTTTTATGAACAAGAAAATGTTTTTTGCAACCAATTTAGCTATATCTCTTTTATTTATGACTTCAGCTTTTGCAAATCCAACCAAGAACAGACTGGAAACATCAGATAAGACCGACTCGTCTAAACCATGGGTTTCCGAAAAAATTTATGATAAAGTCAAGCCTTTAGCGCCTGGAATCGCGTTAGTAGGAGGGTATGTCGCATTGAATTATATGTTGTCAAACGAAAAACGCCCATTCTCAATCATGAATACTGCCAATAACTTATTTGGTATGATGGGAGGGCAATACCTTGCATCTCAGCTATTTGTAGATCCGATTAAACAAGCTGGAAACCACATGGCTTCAGAATTTTTTCCTAACCTACTTTGTTCGCAAGATGAGATTCAAGTATTATCTATGAAAAAAGACATGAAGCAGTGGTTCGCAGAAGGAAGAATCAGTGAAAACACTTATACAAAATTTTCTGAATACCTTCCAGAAAAGAATAAGTCTGTTTATGGCAGTGACGTTGCCCTTCTTAGGGGCTCCTATATTCACAAGCTAGCAAAGGATGCTAAAATATTTGAGTGGAAAGAGCTCAAACCTAAACTTGATGTTTTTCTAGAAACTTTTAATGACAAAGTTAAGCAACAAATAAGCGATATGATTCGTGAAATAATCGTAGCGTCGCTTTTGCCCAATAGCCAAAAAACAGTCATTTGCTTTCATGGAGATCCAGGAACTGGAAAAACTTATTTGGCAAATAAAATCGCTGAATTGTTAGGCGTTTCGATGACAATTTTTGATGCCTCAGGCGATCTTTCAGCTCTTCCATCTAAATACGGAAATCACGTCAATAATTCAGAAGATCTTCTGCTAGATTTATTTGGACATGAAGAAAATAATTTTAAAAACAATATATTGTTCTTAGATGAGTTTGACAAAGGATTAAACGCTATTAATAATAAACACACACTTACCAATTTTCTTTTGCAGTTTCTTGAAAAACAAAAAAACAATATAGACGCCCCCTCCATATCAGGTCTTCATATTGACATATCCAAGACTATTGTCATATTGGCTTGCAATGAATTACCGACAGATAACGCCATAAGAAGTAGAATGCGTGTTATTGAATTTGGAGAGGTTTCCAAAGAAACACAAACAACAATTGCTCATAATTATTTTGATGAATTGTGCAAAGAAAACAAAATTTATATTGAACCTGATCAAGAAACCCTTCAACAAATAATCGATCAAAACGATGAACCTGGTGTTAGAATCATGAAAGATATTATTTATAAATATTTTTCACATATTGTTATTCAGGAACTTCTTGAAGAAGAAAAAGAGACCTTTGATGTAGAAGGCTCATATTCACAGTACAAAGCTGAGCCTGAATTAAACGGGGAGAATATTACCATAAATAACATTGCCTCCACAGGAGAACGTTACATTTTACAGAACCACACATTTTAACAAACCACTAAAATGAAGTGCAACACCTCAAAATGTATATTGAAAAACAAGACACAAAAAGGTATTGCAAATAAAACCATACAAGCAGTTAAATTACAAAAAAAGAGTAAAAACAGCTGAATCAAGACTCTCTTCTCTATCAATAGAGAGGAGAGTCTTGGAAATTGACCATTCTAAATCTACTTATTTACCCTCCGTTCCCAAACCAAACATTCCAAGAATTGAAATAAGTTGTTTTGTAAATTCTCTATTCAATCCATCGTAACTTTGACCATGTTTTTTATGCGTACTTGTTGCCTCATGATGAAGTGTTTTATAGTTTTTAGCACTTATAACACATCCAGATTTGGATCTAATGATACGTACTTGATTTTCAAAATAAGGATCATTAAACAAATTAACTAATTGATTATAATCAATATTTTTGTTTTTTATAGTATTGTCACACAACATATTAACAATGAATTGATTCCCTGCTGACAATGTTATAAGTACAGTTTTTTCTTGATTTTGTTGCTGTTTTTTTAACAATCCAATTTCACGAAAATGATTTCTTATAGATTTTGGATTTTTATACTGTGGATTAATGGCACATTCGGCTACTTCAGACAATGAAGATAGAGTAGTAAAATTATTACCTTCTTCAGGGAAGACAACATTTATTTCGTCCACATCATTTTCAAGTGTATCACTGTCATCTTCTTCATTTGAATGTTTTAACTCACCTAAATCTACTAAAATTGGTTGTAATTTATTAGAGTTTTCAACAAGTTTTATTAAAGAATCATCATCAATTTTTATTTTTGATTGTTTATTTAATAATGTTTCGCACATTTCAAGATAATCACGTGCTTCAGTCTCATTCAACGCTTCTGCTTTTCGAAGCCAAAAAAGGGCCTCTTGAAGAGTTTGCTCGCTTTTAGAGAATTCAGGTGTGCAGATAAAAAGTTTTGCCAATTTTACCATAGAGGGCGCATGATCATTTTCTGCCGCGAGACAAAACCAATGGACTGCTTCTTTGGGATCGGATTCTTGGCCTTCAAAACCATCTAAAAGCATATCACCAACACAATACATGGCGTCAACATAATCGTTTTTTGCTGCGCACAAAAATAATCTGAAAGCTTCTTTTTTGTTTTGATTGTCACCTATGAGCGCATCATAATAAAAACAAGCAAGATTGTAAATTTCTCTAATTTTATCTTTATTTGTTAAGCAAAATCTAAATCTAATTTTTGTTTTTAGATGTAATTTTGTTGATGTAGGGCCAAGCAAATCATCAAAACATCCATATTCTTCAGCTTGTTTTAACCATAAAGCAGCGTTTTTATAAGATGTCATATTATTTTCCGCTAATGCTTCACGTAAATAAAAACGCGAAAGAAGTATCATTGAGTCAATTTGTTTATTTTTTGCCGTCTTTAATAAAATTTGAATTGCTTTTTTGCGATTAGGTTTTATATTTCTAAAACCAAATCCTATCATGTTCGCAGCATTGAAAGCCGCAAGATTGTCTGTTTCAGCCGCTTTTAAAAACCAGTTATATGCTTCTTGTTGATTAGGTTTTTGTTCTTCATTTTTCACCCATCCCATTAACAATCCACCCATATAATTTATAGCAGGCTCATAATTAAGAGTCGCTGACCTTTTAATCCAAAGATTACCTTCTTTTATATTTGGTTCTTGACCTATAAATCCTTTTTTTAACAAAAGTCCATAATGATACATGGCTTTTGGGTTTTTTTGTTGAACAGCTTTTAATAACCATTCAGCAGCTTCTGTTGGATTAAATTCTTTGCCGATAATTTCTTTATTGAGCATTTTTCCTAATTTAACCATTGCATCAATATGGTTCTTTTTTGAGGCTTCACATAAAAGATTGATTGTTTTTTGAACATCCAATTGAATATTAGATTGTTTTTTAGAAAGTTCTTTTAATGTGATAGCGGCGTAATACATGGCATCAATTTCACCTCCATCAGCCGCTTTTAATAACCACTTCAATCCTTTTTGCTTATCTAATATTGCTTCTTTGGCGGCTAATATTACACCAACATTATACATTGAACCAATCTCACCCATTTTGGCGGCTTTAAGGAAGCACTCATAAGCTGCTTCCATATTGTTTTGAAGATGAAAAATATTACCACGCTCAACACATGCTGTTACATAATCTAATTCGCTTGCAGCTTTTAAACATGCAAAAGAGTAATCTGGGTTTTTTATGTTTTTATTTTTTAAATCTGTATATATAAAAAATAAAAAACTACCATATTTATATTCAATTATTTGGTTAATAAATCTATTTATTTTTATTTTACTTTTTTCTGTATGTTCAATACCTATAACGTTCGTTAATATATTTTCTATTAGTTTTTTACGTTCATTTTCTATATTTTGATAAAGCAATGAATCTGATAATTGTGGGAATATATAATTATTTGCTTGATTTAAGAGAATAAATTTTTCTTTATTATTGGTTTCAATCATTGCTTTTTCATAAAAAGCCCAAGATTTTTTTTGATTAACACCCATTTCAATAAGAGAATTTAAAGAATATTCACTATTATCATTTAGTAAATTTGGCATTCTTTGTTTTGCTTTATTATAAAAACGAGCATCAGAAAATAAAAGTAATAACTTTAATTGAATGTTTTCATTTTTCTGAATAGCTTCTTCCCACATAAGTTTAAACACTACTTCTGGGTTTTCACCTTTGCCAATTATATAATTAAGCGCTTTTGTTTCATCCAAAACTGGTTCCGAAAAAGAATATTTTTTCTTATAAAGCTCTGGATTTAATACCGAACACGCATTATTACAAATTATTCCTGTAACCATTATTATAAAAAGTGCTATTTTTTTAATATACATTTATATTTATCCATTATTAAATTTAAAAATCATTATTCGCTTAAATTTTTAAAAACTACACGAAACAAGCCCATAATTTCATATATTATTTGCAAGAATTGCATGTTTTTATTGCAATAATTTGACTGCATTAATTTATAACACAAAATACTAAATAAAAAATTATTTAAATATTTGTGAATAAGAAAACAATATACTTCTTTTTATTTATTAGCTATTTACTTGTTATTAAAATTTTATTCAAAAATAACTGTATCAAATTATTAAAAAATGTACAAATATTTTTATATTATCTTCAAAAGAAGGTTTTTTTCACCTCTCCCCTTGTGGGCTAATCTGTAGACACATCTTTTGCAATAGTAAATTCTGATAAAAATCGCACTCCTTCACTTCCCGCGGCTATATCATTACCCATAAGTATAAACCCCACCCCTTTCCTACGTCCCGCGACTTGATCGGCGTTGTTGCATAAATCCTAAGTTATGGGTATATGGAGTATTAAGAGGGTCACTCTCAACAAGGATTAGATAGTTTAATCTATTCGTTCACTTTTTGGCATTCCTAGTAGGTTCATTTTATTAATAATATTGCAACGAATCATTAAGTCAGTATGTTGATTTTCAGTAGTTCGTGATCGCATTTCGTCTCCAAATATGGACTTCATACGTGACATCATTGTTTCAACTAAAGAACGACGATGATAATTATTTTCTATTTTCCATAATTTTCGTCTTGTCTTCATGTCCTCCCCATTGTTTATAAACAAGATTGTTGCGTCACGTGCCATTAAGGCTTGATCTTTTTTAATTTTGTTTCTTTGCACACAGGCATCATGCTGTGGAGGAAAAACTGCTTTTGCACCTCGTTTATAAGCAGCCTGATAACAATTTTTTTTGTCATAAGCACCATCTCCTGTGATTTGATCAATTGGACCGTCAATTTTATCAATTAATCCAGGTAAGTAATTTCCATCAAGACGTACACTTTCTGTCATAGTAGCTGCAAGTATTTCATTTGTGTCAGCATCCATTGCAATATGCAATTTTCGCCAAAGCTGATATCTACTTTCTCCATGATGTAATTTCTTCCATTCCCTTTCGCCAATAACTCGAATACCTGTAGAATCAATTAGAATATGGCGTGCTTTTAAACTTTTCTTTATATCAAAATTAACTTTTATGATTTTGCTTCGTCTAGATAATGTCGAATAATCAGGGATGTTGACATCTAGTTTAGCTAATTCTGCCAAAGATGCCATTAAACCTTGTGTCGCTCTTAAAGGAAGTCTAAATAATTGTCTTAAAGTCAAACTACATAAAATAATAGCATCTGAATATTTTTGATTTCCGTGTGCAGTGCTATTTTCACTTTTTTGCCAATTTTTTTGTATTTCATCAGAAAACCAAAAAGTTAGGCTTCCCCGATTAATCAAACCTTTGTTATACTCTTTCCAGTTACGAACACGATAGGCTTTCTTAGGCATAGGTAAAACTCCTTGTTGAAATTGAAGTTTATACCGAAAAAATTGTGTTCGTAACACCTTGTAAATTTAAGATTATATTTTAAAAGTGCTCTCTTCTACATTTTGAACACACTTAAAGATTGAAAAATCAAAAATAAACAATTTATGCAACAACGCCGACTTGATCGCGGGATCCAGACGATCTTTCCTAAAGTTAAGATTGTATAAAATAGGCAATGACATCTTCTTTATTTGCTTTCTGGATCTCGCGGACAAGCCGCGGACGTAGAAGGTGAGTAAGCGATAGTTATTAAATATCAATAGGTTGAAACACTTGTGGGTAATGATATACCCGCGGCTTGACTACTGGATCCATTGTAAAGAAGGTGGATTGTTGATTTGTGTTAAATTTTTATGATTTTATGGACCCCGCGGTCAAGCCGCGGGGAGTAGGAAAATGGGGGTTAGTGGTGTTATTTTTATCAGAATTTACTATTGCAAAAGATGTGTCCACAGATTAGCCCCTTGTGGGAGAGGTCGCGACAAAAAGGAGCGGGTGAGGGGTATTTTACAATTTTGGAGAGGTGAGTATTTGTTTGGCAATGCTTAAATTATGGCATGATAGTATTGCTCTTTGCAAACGCTTTAGATACCCCTCACCCGTCGCTGCGCGCCGACCTCTCCCACAAGGGGAGAGGTGAAACCGAAGGAATTTCATTTTTTGTCCCGTAGATTAAAAATAAAAATATACCTCGTAGATTGATCCACTATAGCCCTAATATAACCCTTCCGTAGGACCTGAATCACCCTCTAAATCACCATCATAGGCTTGCTCATCATAAGAAGAGGGTGACTTAGGTTGTTGTGTGCTTGTTGATAAAGCCCCTTGATTAATTTGTAAATTGCTACCCGTTACACTTACACCTGAATTTGGACTCAAACTTCCAGGCATTGATGAACTACTAGACAACGTGTCAGCAGGCGACGCATTTGGATTATGTGGAACAGCGTCTCCACGCTCATTAATAACATATTGCTCTTCTTCCACCGAAGGGGGCACATATTTTTCTTGCTCAGATCCTAATGTAGGCTCGGTCCCTGGCAAATAAGGTTCGTAAATAGCATTATCATTACCAGCATTTGTTGGCTGCCCCGTTGTAGGATCAATCGCAACCATTCTAATGCCCGCAGGAATTCGGAAAGGAACAGGCGGTACACCTTTAAGAGCGCGCTCAAGGAAGTATTTTGTAATGGGGAGGGCTGTTTTAGATCCAGTCTCACCATTTCCAATTGGCTTATGCGCATCATCACCTACATAGGTGACCGTTACAATGTCAGGTGTATAACATGAAAACCATGCATCATGAAATCCTGTTGATGTCCCTGTTTTAGCCGCAAGTGGGTTTGGAAAATCTTTAAGACGCACGGCAGTTCCACGCTTTACAACACCTTCCATGATGCTGACAAGTTGATAGGCTGTTAATGGATTTAAAATTTGTTCTCTCTCATCCTGCAAAACAGGCACTTCTTGATTATTCCATTTGTCGGTGACACAACCAGGGCAATTTCTATTGTCATGTCGATAAACCATTCGTCCATGACGATCTTGGATTGAATCAATAAAAGTAGGTGTTACTTTTTTACCACCATTCACAACAGCTGCATAAGCCGCTGCCATACGTAAAGGCGTTGTTTCTTGAGCACCTAAAGTAATGGAAAAACGTCTAGGCATATGATCTGCAATCCCCAAACGTTCACCCATTTCAGCAACTTTTTCAATACCCACTTTTGCTGCAAGCCGAACGGCTGCCGAATTTAAAGACCCTTCAAGTGCTTTGCGTAACGTTACAGTTCCTTTATAAGCACCATAATTTTTAGGCGAATAAGGAGGCAAGCCCTGACCTAAATGAATTGTCACTGGCGCATCCAAAATAAGTGAATTGGGCGTTAATCCATTTTCAAGAGCCGTTAAATAAATAAAGGGCTTAAAGGCAGATCCGGTTTGACGCATGGCTTGGGTTGCGCGGTTAAATTCACTGGAATCATAACTAAATCCACCAGCGACTGCATAAACACGTCCTGTATGGGCATCAAGCGCTACAAAACCGCCATTGATAAGTGGAATTTGACGTACAGCATACGTTGCAGGCGGTAATTCAAGGCCTTTTTCACCTATTTTTTGAAGCTCAACAGGAATAACATCACCTGTTTTAATTGTGCCCCATCTTAAGGAAGGTGGGATATGTCCTGTGGTGCCGTCTGCAAAACCAATTTCAGTATCATTGCCTTTATTGCCTAAAATAACAGCAATACGCCAATTACCCATACCTTCAGGCGTTTCAATATGTTTAAGTTCATTTTGCCAATTATCAGTTTTTGTAACGCGTGTGATGGGGCCGCGCCATCCATGTCGTTTATCATATTCTGTTAGTCCAAAACGCATTGCCTCATCGGCATAACCTTGAATTTCAAGGTCTAAAGGCGTGCGCACACAATAGCCACCACCGTAAAGCCCTTGCATGCCATGACGCTCCATAAGGACACGTCTTACTTCTTCAGCGTAATATTCTGCCGATCTATTGTTAAGCGTTCTTTTATCAACAATTGTAATGGGCTCGGCTTGTGATTTTTGCATATCTTCTTTGGAAATAGATCTACTTTCATACATACGATTCAAAACGTAGTTACGTCTAGCGATGGCTGCATCATAATGATTCACAGGATGGTAATTCGCAGGGGCTTTAGGTAAGGCTGCAAGATAAGCTATTTCAGCAAGCGTTAATTCTTCAAGCGTTTTATCAAAATAATTCAAAGCTGCTGATGTAATACCAAAAGCTCCATATCCAAAATAAATTTTATTAAGATAAAGCTCTAAAATACGATCTTTTGATAAAGCGCGTTCAATACGAAAGGAAAGAATAGCTTCTTTAATTTTACGTTTAACAGTCGCTTCATTGGATAGGAAAAAGTTTTTTGCTACCTGTTGCGTAATCGTCGACGCACCTTCAGGTCTTTTTTTGCCTCTATTAACAATATTATTCACGAGGGCACGTAACATCCCTTGAGGATCTATGCCTGGGTGGTTATAAAAATTTTTATCTTCTGATGCAATAAAAGAATTAATAATTTGGTCAGGTATAAGTGTAATAGGCGTATAAATACGATTTTCAATTGAATATTCTTTAACCAAAGCACCATCACTTGCATAAACACGCGTTGTAACTGGTAATTCGTAATCGGCTAATTGTTTGTAATCTGGAAGATCACGACCAAAATAATGGAGAACACCTAAAAAACCAACAAAAACTGCGACCAAACAAAAAAGGACAAAACCAAAAGAAATGGCGAGCCATCTAAACATATTTACCTACTTTACTTACCAAATTCAAAAAAACGATCCAAAGCACGTCTTATAGCTTGCGCTATTTTAAGACGATGTTGAGCCGTTTTCAATAATCTATCATCTTCTTTGTTCGATATACAACCTAACTCTATTAGAATAGACGGTATATCCGGCGCCTTCAAGACTGCAAGATCTGCAAATCTTATAGGTTTCTGAATAAGCGGCACAAAAGGTACAAGTTCTGTTTTTAAATGTTGAGCAAAATCAAATGCTAGATTAAGTGAATCTCGTTGTGCAAGGTCGATTAAAATATTATTAATTTCACGATTATTTTCAGATAGGTCAACGCCCGATATTATGTCTTCTTTGTTTTCTTTTTTAGCTAAAGCCTCGGCTTCCGCATCTGATGCCTCATTAGATAAAAGGTACAAAGAAGCTCCCCGATTATCAAGTTTTGGCGACGAATCTGCGTGAAGCGAAATGACCAAATCTGCTTTTACGCGTTTTGCAATTTCCAACCTTTCCCGCAATCTTAAATAACGATCATCAACGCGCGTTAAATAAACTTTATAATAAGGCGATTTTTCTAGAATATTTTTAACAAGAAAACCCATTTGTAATGCAATGTTTTTTTCATAAACACCCGTACAACTGATTGTACCTGGGTCTTGACCACCATGACCCGGATCAATAAGGATCGTTTTTTGTACTGGCATAAATGATTTTTTATCTTTTGTTAGCAATGGCTTAGGCATTGGCCTGATATCGTAAGGCGGAAGATGTGTTTGATTATCCACCGCAATTGTTGAAATGTTTTCTTGCTGAGGTTTAAGAATTGCAAGCAAATCTTCAATCTCCGCAAGATCGTTTTTGACCTGTATTGCAACTTTCGGTATCGGCGCTGTTTCTTTAGCAATAACAGGATCAATTTGCTTAGGTGCTTTTTTTTGAATAATAGTCGTTTTCGGATTTGGAATTGTTTTTTTTAAATCTATTACAAGTCTATAGCCATCATTTGCAGTGTTTTTAAGCCAAAATATTTTTTCAATATCAATTGCACTGTTTGATTGAATCAAAAATTGATGCGCTTTGTTTTTATCAGCACCATAAGAATAATTTTTAACCAGACCAAAAATGCGTCTTTTTTTAGTCGAAAGAATTGACCAATCAATAGGCTTTAAAAAACGAATTTTAACCGATTGGTTTTGCGCGTCTACATGTGTATCAATTAATGTTTTTTCACTTAATTCAATTAAAAATCTTGTAGTTTCGCCATTTTCTCCAATCCGCACATCAACAGCTTTAGGGATGGCCCATAAAATATGAGTGCTCCCAAAAAAAAGGGCAAGCGCAAAACATAAGCTACTTTTGCTTAAAAATAGGCTCTTAAAAGCAATTACTTTTTTAAAAAAAACAAAAATTTCTATTCATCCTCTTGCCGAAATGCTAATCTGTGGCTATCTTAACATAGAGTTTGAATAAAAACTCCAGCAACCTAATTTTATGTTGTGCAATTAAAGACCTAAACGCGGTCATAGGCTGTCGTTGTAAAAGGTGACCAACCAATTGTAAAAATAGCTAGGAGCAATTGATCGTGCAAGCAAATACAGCAAGGAACCTCTTAAATATAGAGAATGCTTGCATGCGCGTTCAAAATCTTAGTGTTAGCTTTCCGATATGCGAAGCTATGTATAGCAATTCAAAAAATTCGCACCTTTTTCCTTTAGTTTCAAAACAACACAATACAAGTTCATCAAATCAGTATTATTATTTTACCTTGCCCCACAAAAATGGCTTTTTGAATTATGATGCCCATTTTAGTCCCGGCAGGAAAACGGAGTTAACCCCCAATGCCCAAAAAATTATTTATCGATGCAGCCCACCAGGAGGAGGTACGAGTCGTCATACTTGATGGCGATAAGTTAGAAGAATATGATTATGAAACAGCCTCAAAAAAACAATTAAAAGGTAATATTTATCTCGCTAAAGTAACACGCGTTGAACCTTCGCTCCAAGCCGCTTTTGTTGATTATGGTGGCAATCGTCAGGGTTTTTTAGCGTTTAGTGAAATTCACCCTGATTATTATCGCATTCCAGTTTCTGACAGATCAACTGAAGAATTACACACGGGCTTAATTGAAGGGCAGCTATTAGGTTCTCCTTATGACCCAAGACCTATTAATGTCACCCCAAATGAGGCTGCGCAGCCAAGTCACGTTGATAATACAGATCTAACAGACGATACAACTGATGTGCTACCGTCAACCTTTGACGCACCTAAAATTGAAGAACCTGAAATTGTTGAAGCAACATCAGCGATTGAAAATGCATTTCATGATTTAGAAGCAAAGTTTGATATTGATGCTTTTTCACCGGAACCAATAGACACATCCTCTGAAAATGTGGTTGCATCAGATGATGAAAATACCACTGATGAGAACGCTCAAAACACAGAAATGAGTTTTGATAGTAATGTTTCTGAAGAAGTTTTTCAGAACCATGAAGATATGCCAGCAGCTCGTGAAAGAAAAGAACTCCCTGCTTTTAAACGTTATCGTATTCAAGAAGTTATCAAAAGAAGACAAATTCTTCTGATTCAGGTGACAAAAGAAGAACGTGGCAACAAGGGTGCAGCCCTTACAACTTATATCTCGTTACCTGGCCGTTATTGTGTTCTTATGCCCAATACTGATAAAGACGGTGGCGGTATCTCGCGTAAAATCAATGATCCATCAGACCGCAAAAAACTTAAAGAAGCTATTTCTGATTTAGAAGTTGAAGACGGTATGTCTGTTATCGTTAGAACTGCTGGTTCTGGCCGTTCTAAGTCTGAAATTAAACGTGACTTTGAAGCACTTATTCGTCTTTGGGAAAATATTCGCAACCAAACGCTTAATTCGACAGCACCTTCTCTTGTGTTTGAAGAAGGCGATCTTATTAGACGTGCTTTACGCGATTTATATTCACGTGATGTCGATGAAATCATTGTTGAAGGTGATGAAGGTTATAAAAACGCTCGAAATTTCATGCGTCTTTTGATCCCATCCCACACCAAAAAAATTCAGCTTTATAAAGATAAAACGATACCGTTATTCCACCATTACCATATAGAAGAGCAAATTGCGTCCATTGATACGCCTATTGTTCAACTTCCTTCAGGTGGTTATCTTGTTATTAATCAAACGGAAGCCCTTGTTGCTATTGACGTCAATTCGGGTCGCTCAACACGCGAACGCAACATTGAAGAAACAGCTTTACGTACAAATCTTGAAGCTGCGGAAGAAATTGCACGCCAATTACGCTTACGAGATCTTGGTGGCTTGATTGTCATCGATTTCATCGATATGGGCGAACACGCAAATCAACATAATGTTGAGAAAAAACTTAAAGATTCTGTTCGATTTGACCGTGCGCGCATCCAAATTGGTCGTATAAGTCAATTTGGTCTTATGGAAATGTCGCGTCAACGGTTACGTCCGTCTGTTCTTGAAATGAATAGTCAAAATTGTGAACATTGTGGTGGTGTTGGCACCATTCGATCCGTTGAAGCGCGTGCTCTTAAAATTTTACGTGCCATTGAAGCTGATGCTATTGAAGCACCAAACCAAGAAATGCAAGTTATTTTACCGGCACCTGTTGCACTTTATATATTCAATGAAAAACGCAATATTTTAGCGCGTATTGAAGAAGTATATCGTCAAAAAATTGTCTTTGTAACAGAAGAATTGATGCCTTACGAATATTCTATTAATCGCATCAAAAGTCTTGCACCACCAGCACCTGCTATCAAAGCATTGGATGCAGTCACATTGGAACAACCAAGACTAGAGTTCGATTCAGAATTGGAACAACCTCATCATCCACCACATCCAGCTCATTTACACAAAAAAGAGCCTGATCATCCACGTAAAGGGCGTAGAGACAAACGTTTTGGTGGCGATCGTAATGAACGCTGGGACAGAAATGCAAATCCTCGCACTCCATTTGACCCAATGCAACCAATGGGGCAACCAGACGAACAACCAATGCATGGTTTTGCACAACCTTTCGATATAACATCAGGACCAATTTCAGAAAAACAGGCTTTGCTTCCTTCAGGACAGCCCCTTGAAAATAAATCTAGATTTGAATCTGAACCTAGTCAACAAACAAGAAATCATCCGCGCAACCAACGTCAGCCTCGAAGCCATGATAGAAACCAATCAGGCCAACAACAGTTTTTTGATTTATCAGGCCCAGGAAGTCAGTCTGGTGCGACCCAAGCTTCAGAATTACTATTAACGGATGAAGTTGTTTTTACACCACCCCGTGCTGCAAAACACATTAACCCTAATATTGAACCTGGAACTCAAGCACCACAAATAAGTGCGCCCAATGAAGGGCAACCAACTGAAGCAAAACCACGTCAACCTAGAGAACGCACCTATCTTCGTCGCTCACCTTATAGAACGAGACCACCCAGAGATGCAAATGACACAAGACGTCAACCTAAGCAAAATCTTATGGAGCAAAAAGGCGAAAACATTCCACCGCAAAATCAATTTGTTGAAAACAAAATTGTAGAAACTAAAGTTGCGGATATTCAGCCTGAAAGAACAGCACCTCAACAAGTTGCACCTATGATTAAAGATGAGGGTACCTTCCCTATTCCTTCTCAAAAAGATCAAGGGATCAATCAAGAAACACCTCGTATCGATACAGAAGCTAAATCCGATACACGTCGTGATACAAAAAGTGATACCAAAAGAACGCCCAGAGATAGAAATACAGGTGACAGAAATACGGGCGATAGAAAAACTGGTGATAGAAATTCACGAGACAGAAAACCAAGAGATAATAAAAGAGATGATTCAAGACCTCCAAAACCTGCTGGTAAAGTAGAAATTATTTCATCACCTGTTTATCAATCGGAAACTGTACCATCAACTGGTAGTTCTAGTGAAAAACCTGCACCTAAATCTAATAAAGATTTGAATATGATTGTAGACAAACCCGCTGCACCTAAAAAGGGATGGTGGAGTAAGAAGTAATTATAGACAATATGCCCCGGCAATGTCGGGGCTAATGTAACGACCATTTCGCTTAATTCTTATTATAAAATAAAATCGTGAATTCTTTTTGCTAAATCATAAAAAATATTTTCTCTATTTTCTGGCCAAGATTCATCAAAAAAATCAATCACGCAAACACGAAATAGATCATCATTCACAGAAATTTTACGCACTATTTCTTCAAAAAATAACTTCTTACCACCAAAAGGATGAGCAACTTCATCATTAATTAAATTTTCAAGAAAAAATATGATACGATCTTCCTTTTTAGGTATAAAAGAAGCATATATCTCCTCTTCGCATTCCAAAAAAATAGTTTTAAGTTTTGAAATAGCTTGATCTAGATTATCAACGCCATATTCTTTCGTTGCGTTTCTGAAATAACATATAATTTTTAACAACAATTCTTTCATTTTATTTACATCAAAATTTCTTTCAATATTAATATGAAGCAATTCATAATATATACAGGCCATATTATATTGTGAATTGGCTGTACAATCTATGCCAGGCAATTGAAAACACTTTAATCCATAATGAAGCAATGATTCTTCACTTATTTTATTTAAAAGTGGGTATTCTTGCAGAATATCTTTAATTCTAAATTTTACACCTAATTGATAGATTTTTTCTGCATCGTCTTTAGCATCTTGTATAAGCCCATTAGCCAAATCATCTTCTGGATTTGCATATAAATCAGTTCCAGATTGTATTAAAAACATACAAAATAATAATAGAAAAAACATATTTAAATTTAAGAATATTCTCAAAGACATTTTAATAAAATTATAAACAGACATATTTTCTCCAATTTATTTTATAAACAATTCTCGACACACAAGCTGAGAAATTTTGTAACTCCCCATGAGAGTGTACGAATTTTGAACATCTTACCTCACTTGTCCGGAATCCATGGTACAAACACATTGATTATTAATTAAGAATAAGGCCTTTTTAAACGCTTTCTGGACCCCACGATCAAGCAACAGGACGTAGGAATAGAGAGGAGGTAGGTAGTGCGATCTTTATTAGAATTTACACTATAAACTATAGTAATACTTTTAATTTTAAGTAATCAGTACATTAATTATTAAAATTACTTTACTTTTAAATTATTCAATACTACAATTTACTTAACATTTAATTTAGTTCTTATTAGGAGTTTTTCAATGATTAAAAAAATATTTCTTTTTTCTTTGCTTTTAACGTCTGGTTTCAACGCATCTCATGCAGCCAATAATATTATAACCAACGAAGAGGCAAACCAAAACAGCAGAATATTAGAAGAAGCTGCTAGACAATATACAACACGTAAAGGCGACAAAAGTCGCTGCGTCTCAGGTGATGTAAGTAAAACAATAAGTAAAGTAGCTGTTAAATTCGCACAAAAACTGGCCAAAGATTACTATCTGCAAGATTTACATAACAGCACGCCTTCAAAAAAAATCAACCAAGATGGTATTGAAGCCCGATTAAACTCTATTCCTGGTGGCATTAAATTTGAACTTATTGCAAGTGTTTCTGCAGATAATGCCGAAAAAGCTGCAAAACTTGTTATAAGAGAATGGGCAAGTACGCCGCATCTTCTAACCCGATATAATCGTTTTGGCTTTGGATTTGTACCAACAGATATTATTTCCTCTACAGGAAAACCGCAATGGTTTGCTGTTGGCATTTTTACAAAAAGCTTTCCAAAAGCAACCCCAACAGCTGCTTTAGACACATCATGCGCTGAAGGATCTGCAAAGTTTGATGAAATTCTTGCAAACACCGTAAAAACTTACACCAGCCCTAAAAACACGCGCCCTGAAAGCGCTGATGGAACAATGGACCCAGCAATACAAGTTCAAGCCTTTAGTTTCGCCAAAGAACTTGCTGAAAATTTTTACTTTCATCAAACAGGCAAAGGCACAAAATCAGAAAGACTTGGAGATAAATTTTTACTCCATATTGGTGTTGAGGAGCGCTATGAAGGATTTAAAGGTAATTATAAAGGTGAAATTTTAGCATGCGTCACAGCATCAACACCTGAAGAAGCAGCACAACAAATTGTTGAAGGCTGGTATAATAGCCCCGGTCATAGAGACATTATGATGCCTGTACAACATCGCTATTCTTACGTACTCGTTAAAACACCTGTCATTCCAGCTTTCGGAAAATCACAATGGTTTGGCGTTGCGCTTTTTGCACGAGACTAATAACAAATCACAAAAGTCGCATCTGTGAAAAATCATAGATGCGACAAACCATTTTATTCTACTGAAACACGGGGAGTTTTGCTAACACCCCTTCTTCCAGGATTATTCTTACCATATTCAATGAACTTTGGATTATCAATTACTTTACCATTACTATCAATGCATCTCGGATATTGAAAATTTGCATCTTCACATTTTGGTACAAACAAAGGTGAATCTTTTTTAATAGTTTGCTCCACCGCAAAAACATTAACTGATACGCATGTAAATACAAACAACAAAGAAAATTTCTTCATCTTTTCCTCCTAAAAACATTTTTATATAATAATTGTATTTGTTTATTGTTAATATTTAATTAAAATTACTATATAATAGTTTTAAAAACAATATTATCTTATTGTTAAAAGCGAGTTATAAGAAAAAAAATAACGAAAATTTATTGCCTATTTTTAATTTCTGATTAGACTCTTTAAATCAGTACATTCATCAAATTATTACGTAAATAAACTTCTAAGGAAACAACCTTCTATGACATTCCAACTTGATTCTCGTCTTGAATCTGATACAGATTTTATCTTCGATTTAGACTTATGCCAAATGCGCCTTAACCATAATGCAGCTTTTCCATGGATTGTTCTTATTCCTAAACAACCCGAACTTATTGAAATTATAGATCTCGACACACAAAATCAGCAATTGCTTATGCGTGAAATTTCCTTAACGAGTAAAATCATGCAGCAACTTTTTCACCCCATCAAACTTAATATTGCAAATCTTGGAAATATTGTGCCACAACTTCATATCCATATCATCGCGCGTTACAAAGATGACAAAGCCTGGCCCGGACCTGTTTGGAATGCTGGTATTTCAGAAAATTATGAAGCAAAAGCAAAAGCTGAACGCATTGAACAAATTAGAACTGCTTTTAGAGTGGTTGCACAATCCACAAAGGATTAACATATCGCTCTTCCAAAGGATATTGAACAAAGCCATTGCTCGACACCGAGTAACCGGTATTAGCACAAAAAAAAAGGATGTTTAATAGTAGGGTCAAAAAAAGAATTTTTGGAACATGCTAATAATGTCATTATGTATTTCCGAACTTTTTTTAATCAACACATTTCTACTTCAAAAAATCGGATATCTCATTCAAGATATCCTTTTTTACTTCATCAGTTGCAGCATCATACATATCATTATGCTTTGCATTTTTGATTTCGACGATTTTTGCGCCTGTTAAAGGCAAAACACCCTCATCTGCTTTAGTATCCGTCGCACGCAAAGATAAAATCGGTAAATGATGCTTTACAGGCATTGGGTAACGTAGTGAATCAATTGAAATCACTTTTGCTATTTTTTGTGGATATAAATCTGCAAACATCATGGATATATCACCACCATTCGAATGTCCAATCAATGTGACTTTATCAAAATTAAGATTGGGATTTATTCTTTTAAGTTCGTCCAATACAAAATTAATATTTTGAACACCGCGCTCCCACATAGGCATACGCCTTTGAAAAATGTTACCTGTTCGTGGAATTTTAGAATCAGTCTTCAAATCATGTTGAATGCTTACAACAAAAAATCCTAATTTTGCAAGATGATTTGCAATAAATTGATAATCTTTATAGGTAACACCATAACCATGATTCAGCAAAATGACATGACTTTTTGGATTGTTCCCCACATATGAAAGCTGAATGGGAATATGGCGTTTTCGACTCATATCCGCAAGTTCTTCATCTTTTCGGATGATTGTTAAAGAAGAAATCACCTGCGCAGAATGAGCTTCAGCTTTAATGGTAGAAGCAACTAATATGTATAATGCAACAAGATAAACTAATTTATTCATAACACGAACTCGATAATACCTTTATTAAAAAACCTAAAGTTTCCGTCGTTGCGATGAGCCAACGGCGAAGAAGCAATCCAGAAAAAAACATTTAAAAAGCTCCAAATGTTAATTTTAAGACTGGATTGCCACGCGGCTTTGCCGCTTCTAATGACCAAGACTTAAGATGTTGATAACAAGTCATTTTTTTTGACATCATTTTCCGGTTTTCTTAACAGCACATATCCCAACGATTGAGCACGCGACATTATATTTTTTAAAACTCTGTCTTT
>JAUXUR010000025.1 GCA_030680745.1 Alphaproteobacteria bacterium | reverse complement strand
ATATACCCAAATAATCTGAAACTACCGTTTTTAGCCGATGACCTTTGGTCGCTTTTTGAACCAAAAATTTCTAAGGTAAAACAATTATCTGTCGAAATTTTCGGCATCAAAAATCACCTCAAATCTCATGCCTAAAAAATCGGCATTTCCAAATCATTTGGGTATAGTTAAAAATAATTAGTGCGTACTCAATACTATTAAATTAACAAGAATTAAGATATACGTATAAAATACGTAATTTATGCTTTTTTTGAGAGAAAATAAGAAACAACAAGTAAAGTGTATTTTTATGTGGTGTGCTAAACGCTTATTGAAAAGAATAAGCCCCCGACAAAATCAGGGGCTATAAATCAATTATTGTTGGTTTTCATCTTCTTCACTAACGCTGTAAAATGCTTATTCAAATTGAAAATAGATCCAACCCACAGCACCATCATAATAACAACGATAACGCACAAATAAGGCAGAATGTCTTTTTGAGCACCCGCGGTCATAATCAATAAAACTTGCTGAATCACGGCACCACCAGATTTACCTAAACGCTCGGCAATAACGTCAACAGCTGCTTTTCCTTTGACTTTAAGCTCATCATCCAACGGTATATAAACCATCTCACGTGTTGCATTGAACAAGCAATTTTTCGTTGTTTTCGTTAAAACTGATTGGGTTGACCCCATCCAAACGGTGAAAACAAGAGAGGATGCACCAAAATAAACAAGCATTGGATCCAAAGTTTCAGGTAGCAAAAGGGCTAAGAAGAAAAATAGTCCTGTGATCCCTAAAATAAAAGGTGTTACCAATGCGCCTATTAACCACGGTGTTTTCCGCACAATATTCGTACTGATAATTGTTATAATAATGCTTATGAAAGCATATTTAATTGTAAAATTACCCATATACTTACTGAATTCAATATTAGAAGGATTCAATTCCTTAATTTGTGCTTTCCAGGAAACTTCCATCAAATTAATTGAAATTTGATACCCAATGGTAATAAGCAAAATTAAAAGAATATAACGTGAGGTAAAAATATATTTTAAACTCTCAAAAAAAGACAAATGAACATCTTGTTCTTTGCCATCGCGTTCGCGTTGATAGGCATCATAATATTGCGGATCTGTCATAATGTTACGATGAATCCACATATGCAACAATACAATGAGTGCGCATGAAACCGCAAAAAAACTTAAAAGATATTTCAGTGAAACACCCCAAGCATCTTCTTTAGAAAGCTCTATATCAAAAATCTGAGAGTAATAGCTGCCTATAAAACCAGCCATTAAAATGCCACCAGCACCTATTAAGTTAAACATAGGATAAAAACGAGGCGCCTCATCAATACGTGTAATTTGATTAGCAAATTGCCAAAAAAGATAGGCAACAACAATACTTCCCCACAGATCTGCAATAATATAAAAAAGCGTAAAGGTCCAATATCCATAAAGAGGAAAAAACCATTGAAATCTTGGATTAGCTAACTTAAGTTGCTCAATTAAGTCTGGGTTTGGATGTAAAAATTCACGATTGGGGTAAATCAAAAAGGCAAAAACAAGAAAAAAGATCGCAAAAAAAGCTAAAATACTATAAAAAATAGTTTTCATCCGAAAAAGATTACTTAAATAGGTATAAGCAAAAAAGAAAATAAACGCAATCGGCAACACCCCATAAATCTTAATGAAGTTTAAAACCTCTGCCCCTGAATGCTCTGACGCTATAATAATGGCATCCTTCGTGTTATGAAGAATATAAAAATTAAATAAAATAAGCATCATAATTATAGCCAAAGGCATAAATTTTCTGATTTCTGATCCATGTATTGGAAAAAAAACTGCCCTTAATGGTGAAAATTCTTTATTAACCATTTATACAAACTTCCAAATTGAATGCGGGATTAAATTGTTCTTTGAAAAATAAAGAACCACGCCTTGAAATCCTTATGATTATCGAAGGTCGTCAACTACAGATGTATTCTTACCTAATTTTACAAAAAAATTCCAGTAAAACTTACTAAAAAAATAAGTCGAAAAAAAACCGGGATTAGATTATGTTAAATTAATAACATAATTCTAGGATGTCCTGAAGTCTTATGCGCAAAAAGACGATAAATAAAACGCTTGGCACAAAGAACTTATTAAAAAATAATGTGGCCATCGTGGTTACTTTGCGAATCGACCATCAACCTAAAAGGCAATGTAGCATTTTGAAAGAATCTAAAGACATTTACCAAAGTAGAGGCTTTACGCTCATCGAGCTGCTCATTGTAATGTCATTCATTGGTGTTATTTTGGCTTTTGCTATTCCCAATATTCTAAGCCTTTATCGTGGCTTTCAAGATAGAATGGTCAAAGAAGATATTGAAAAACAACTCAACCAAGTAGGCTTTCAAGCCTATTTAAATGCTCAAAATTTTGAATTAACAGAAGAATCTGCTAAAACTGCATTACACTTGCCAGAAGATGTTACGATCACCATCGAAAACCCTATTGTTTACCGCTTTAATGGCACTTGTAAAGGTGGGCCCCTTCAAGTTGAAACGGATTGGAAAAAGTGGGATTATCTATTAGAAAGCCCCTTTTGTTTTCATCAATTGCAAGAGACACATGATAAACCTTAAAAAAAATAACGAGAGTTGGCTTCTTTCGAAACTCGCTGATGTGAGACGCGTGATAGGAGATTTGGCACGGAAGACCAGAGTGTATCCTTATATACATGAGGATCTGAGTACCAAAACGACGCATCAATCGTCCTCAGCAGTAGCGTTTCTAAAGAAGTCTAATGGATTTTCCCTTCTAGAAGTCATCATGGCCATGGTCGTGCTAAGCACCTCACTCTTGCCTCTTTTTGCTATTTTCGGAAATTATTTAAGTGCCATGCGTAATATGAGCGATCAAAATGAAAAAGTTCAAGCGCGCGAGCAAATTCTTTCTTACATGAATGGTGTTAATCCCTTTGACCAAAAAGAAGGCAATTTTGAATTAGGCTCACTTTCCTTTTCGTGGAATGCAACACCCCTTGTTGAAAACATTGAAAACGTTGACAGTAATAATGGACGGGTTAATAAAGGTAATTTTAAAGTAAGCCTTTATGATACCCAGATAAATGCGACAAAGCCTAATAATGATAAATGGCTGGAATTTTCAATTCGTCAAATTGGCTATGAAAAAAAACAAAACGCACCACTTGATGCAGGACCAATGCCAGACGAAGATGAATTAGATTCAGAAGGTAAAGAAAAGAAAAAACCTGCACCTTTACGCCCTAGCATTCCTAAAGATAAAGGCTAGAGCACATGATGCAGCAAAAATGTAAAATACAAAAAAAACGACTTGAAAAAGGATTTACACTTTTAGAAATTCTTATTGTTCTTGTGCTTATGGCCCTCATTACAGGCTTGTTTATTGACCCTATTTCACGTGTTTACGACTTACGCTCAAGATTACGGACCCATATCGATAATCTACATCTCAATATTCTGGCACAAAATTGGTTTAAATCAACACTTTCAGGCCTATATATGAGTAAATCAAAATTTGTAGGCGAATCAAAAAAGATAACGGGCATCACTTTTGCGCCTCTTGATGATGAAATCGGTATGCCAACTATTTTTGAGTGGTCTTTATTTTATGATAAAGATGATGATAAGACATTATTACAATATAAAGGATTTGGTGAAGAAAGCATTACAACAGCTGAATGGAAAGGCGAAGAAGGTAGCTTTTTTTATTATGACCCTGAAAACAAAGAATGGACAGATGAATGGCAGAGTAGCAGCTCCATTCAAGAGGAAGATTATAAATTACCGCTTTATGTTCGTCTTGATGGAAAATTTGATCAAAAACCATGGATTCTTTTAGCAAATATTGAACGCTCCCGTCCTTACCAACGTTCTCAATCAGATAGACTTAAAAAATTACAAGAAGAAATGAAAGAGCGTATGAGAGCTCAACGAGAAGCAAAAGCTTTAGAAAAAGAAAACGATAAAGAGGAAAAAGGCAAATCTAAATCAATACTCGGCGATGATGATAAAAAAGAGAAAAAGAAAAAAGATAAGGATGAATGATTAATGAATACAACTCATATAACTACCCAGCTTCCCCTTCCTACGTCCCGCGGCTTGTCCGCGGGATCCATAGTGCAGAAAAGTAACTATAAATATTTGCCGGAACTTCTCCAAAGCTTTCTGGATCCCGCGAACAAGTCGCGGGACGTAGGAGACGTGCAGCTGAAACTCAAAGTGACAGAAGACACTAACGAGTTACCAAAAAAAGACAAAATTGAGACCTCGAATGAAAACACAAAAGAAAGCAATCCAAAGCAAGAATTAGATCCAACGCGTTTCGGTGATTGGGAAAAAAATGGCCGTTGTAGTGATTTTTAAATATGTCTGTACCCTTTTTTCGCTTAGCCTCGGTCACCTACAAAGCATTTAAGAAAACCAAAATTAATTTTTGGGATGCGTCCACTATTAAAACAAAAGTTCATCCCAACGATCTGGATATTAATGTTCATATGAACAATGCCAGATATAGCACGATGTTTGATCTAGGGCGTTTTGATTTTTTAGTGCGTACCGGTCTTATTAAATTAATATGGAAAGAAAAATGGCGTCCTGTTATTGGATCAACCATGGTTTCTTATCTAAAATCGCTCAAGCTTTATGAAAAATTTATAGTATCAACAAAAGTTGTTTATTTTGATGATAAATGGTTCTATTTAGAACATCTCCTCAAAAAAGATAACGATCTTATGGCGCGTGCTTTCGTTAAATGTCTGTTTCTGCAAAAGGGAAAAAAAATACCTACCCAAAATCTTTTAGAAGCACTTCATTGTGATTTTATTCCACCATTAACACCCCCACCAGCATTAATATCTTGGTTAAAAGCTGAAGAAGAACTTAAGCAACATGCACCTAGTCATTAAATTAAATCAATAAGCTACTAAAATGGTATTAATATGCGCATTTTTGTTTTACTACTTTTTCTATTTTCGCATTACGTTGAAGCACTCGTTGAGATCGCAGATAAAGATATTTTAGAAAAAGGATTAACCGAAAAAACAATTGGCAATTTTTTATATAAAAATCAAAAAGATTGCTATCGCGTGAAGGAACAAAAAAATCCCTCTGGCCTCGAATTAGAAAAACTTTTTTATGCCTATACACAAAAATGCTCCACTCAAAAAAATACGAAACCAGAAGAATTTGTGAATGTTATAAAAGTATTAAAAAATGGTGTTGAGGAAATCGAAAATTTAGAATATATAAAAAAATCAAATATATTTAATAAAAAATATACTGATTCCCCCAATGTCATTCTTCCTGACGAAAATTATTTGCTTAAAAAAAATAACATAAATACGTATTTTTCAGTAATGCAAGCGGCTCAAGGAAAATCACTAAAGGACATAATAGACGAAAAAAATATTGATAAAATTGCTGAGGCGTTTGGTCAATTTGGCAAACAAATAGCCCATCTTCACTTAAAATTTATGGATTTAACCACAATCCCTAAAGAAAATAATCCTATGCCAGATCCTTTGAAAACATTTCTAACGCTTATTCATGGTGATTTGCATTGGGAAAACGCCCTTTACGATGAAAAAACACACAAAATAAACTTAATTGATAATGAAGGATTTGCACGCTCGCTCAAAGATACAAAAAAATCAATCGCAACTGACATCTTTAAAGCAAGCGCAAAATCAATGAAAAAAATAGCCCCCTCATTAACTGAGGTGGCTATGTTAAATTTTCTACAAAACTACATTCAATCATACCCAAAAGAATATCAAAATACACTTTATAAATATTTAGAAAACCTCATAAACAGCGACCCTAAGTTTCAAGTTGAATATAAAAAAAATCCAAATGTAGAAATTGTGTTAAAAAAAGTAATCGCCACATTAAAGATTATTTTTAAAACAACCTAGCCATTATTTGGAACAATGCCGTTATCCATAAAAGCATTTATTTTATCTGCATTAAATTTCCAAATTGGCTGTGTTTTTTGTTTTTCTTCTAAACAATCTTGACAAAAATTAGTAAAACTATCATCGCCAGCATATTGCTTTTTAAGTACTTGATGTAAATTAATTTTTTCAACATTTTCATCAGACATTATATCTTCAAAAAGAATATGTTGCGTTTCTTCTATAGATTTTGTTTCTTTGAAATGAACAGGATCAAAAGAAATGAATTGTTGATTTTGAAAGAGAAAACCATTATATCCGCAGCCAATCCCTTTTGGTTTTATTGTTGTGTAACCTGAGTGGTTTGCTACATAGTAAAAACCAGTGTCTCCACCTAACACAAAAAATCTATCAGGTATCACATGAAAAAATAAAGGATCAGAAGGATGACGCCCAGTTGTTTTAGGTAAAATCTGCAACCATTCATTGAATTTGTCTTCACCTAATAATTCTAAAAGGCATAGATTCTTAACAAGTTTTACAACAATCGTACATTCTAAATGTGCTGGTTTTGTTGGTAAATCACGAAATGCTTCGATTATATCACATTGTGTGTCATTTAATTTTAGTGTTGGATAAATTGCCGAATTTATTGATGGTTTTGCTAATGCGGGAATCCAAAATACAGACGCCGTATTTAAGTCATCCAGATTTTGTAGATAGCTCCAATTTTCATTAATTAAGTCAAATGTTTCTTTTGCTTTTTGATTAACAATTTCATCTACTTGCTCTTGCGTATATGTAGCATTTGATGCTGTTGTAAAAAAAATAATAAACATAAATATGCTTAAAAATTTGACGTGCTGTTTCATTCTAATATTACCTTTATTTAAAAAAAATTTAATTTGATATTTTAATATATCTAAAATTAACTATATTTTCAATATGTTTTATCTTTTTTACTAAACATAAAAATCTATTCACCTGTGACCAAGCCCCCATTTCAGACACATCTTTTGTCTACTCTGATATCATATTGAACAAGCTTAAAAATTACTTAAATTTGTCTTATAAAATAAATTTGATACAAAAAAGTCTTATTCAACGCATATACGAAAGCTAACATTTTCAAATTTTTGTCGTTCAAGTGAGTGAATTTTATTTGAATATTCATCTCGTTCTACAAAACAAAGACAAAATATTAATAAATAATTTTTTTATTATATATATATTGCAATATTTAAAAAAATATGCTACGAATATTTTTATAAATTTTAATTTAATTGAAAGAATTCGAAATGAAAAAAACACTGAATGTTCTGTTTTTATTGTTAACACCAACAATTCATGCTTTTGCAAATGGTGATGACATTGCCGATGAAAGCACCTGTACGACTTCGTCAAGTCAAAATGATTATGTCTCGGCACCAAGCCTTGTTCCTATTGAAGGCTTTCTAATCTCAGGAGAACTATGCAAACATATTGTCTCATTTTTACCAAAAGATGAACAACTTATGGCCTTGCACACTGTAACACCACTCATTCCTGCTGATGCAAATGACAAAGGAGAAATTGATTTAAGTAATAGACTGAGCGGAATCTTCAATTTAAATGAAAAGAACACGGCTTATTTTGATAGTACAGCACGTCAATTTTTAATTGATCCCGATCATGAATTAGTACCTTTGTATAATATAAAATCACTAAAATTTATGATTAGACCAACACCTGACGAAATGATCTTACTTTCTCAAAAATTTCCCAATGTTGAAAACATAGACTTATCTTATGTGCTAAAGCTTAACGATATGGATAGTATGGATAATAACGAGTGTAATTATACCGACATTATCAGAAATCTAACTCATTTTAAAAATCTCCAGAATCTTGAAACAACAGATGACATTATCTCTATGGCTAACTCTCTAAATCTTCAGCATATCAGGATAATAAATACAGATTCATTTGAAAACCAGTTTTTTTGTTTAAATAGTTGGATGCGCGAATTTTTAGAAAAGCAACAGCATGAATTAGAATATCGACTTGATATATATAAAATTATATTTTCAATTGCACCAACACCAGAAGAAATCATCTTGCTTTCTCAAAAATTTCCTAATGTTAAGACTATATACTTAAATGGTGCGTTGTATTCTATGCCTATTGCTGAAAAAATAAACGTTATCAAAAAATTAAATAATTTTAAAAAACTTCGTTCTCTTGCTATTGCTTTTAACCGCATTGATAACGAAGGTGCTACACACATTGCTCAATTGCGACATTTACAACGTCTTTTTATAAATCACAACGATATCGCTAATGAAGGCGCTATTCAAATTGCTAAAATGCAAAACCTTACATATCTTGAAATCTCGCACGGGCAAATCGGTGATAAGGGTATATCATCACTAAAAACAGGCTTACCTTTCTGCAACATAAAAGATCTTTATACAAAATAATGCATTGAACTATATTTATCCACCAGCCTAAAATCAGGAGCTTTCAATCTTTG
Organism: Alphaproteobacteria bacterium; assembly: GCA_030680745.1. NCBI lineage: Bacteria > Pseudomonadati > Pseudomonadota > Alphaproteobacteria > Alphaproteobacteria bacterium. Next base: position 194 of record JAUXUR010000025.1, on the reverse strand, counting down.
AACAGCTCCTAAACATCTACACCAACTTTAATTATTATGCGCCTGTAGGAATCTATCATAGTACACGACACTTTTTTAATTTGATCTAAGGTATTGATTTTTTATAAGAAAACATAGTACAGACAAGATACAAAAAAAGGAGCTGTACAATGATAAAAATGAATACCTTAGATCAAGCAATAAATAATCACTTC
>JAUXUR010000024.1 GCA_030680745.1 Alphaproteobacteria bacterium | reverse complement strand
ACCAGACTCGCAAACGGGTTCTTCAAACACCAATGCTTCGACGGCCTCCAGGTCGCACAAGCTTTTTATACACATGTTTGCGAATTTGGTCATTCCTTTTAAGTCCGACCCTTTTAGGTGGTGGGAAACTCGCAACGACGGAAAACTAAGGGTTCTTTTACGCGCATAATGTAGATAATGCCTCTTAAAAAGAGAACATTGTCTAAAAATTAACATTAAGTATCAATAGGTTATCATACTTATTGGTAATGTTATGGTCGCGGGACGTAGGAAGGGGGTAGGTGTTTATACTTATGGGTAATGATATGGACGCTGGGGAGTAGGAAGGAGGGATAGATACCTTCTACTCGTAGCGTTTTCATGTCATTTTACTATATTTACCAGAACATAGTTTTGAAAAAAGGCCACATGTAAGTTTACATGTTGATATAAAATGATTTGCAAATAAATATTATAAAACTACAAATTACATTAAGACAACGCGGTTACGTCCTGCATTCTTGGCCGCGTAGAGAGCTTCATCAGCACGATCGATAAAATCAACCATAGATTCTCCAAATCTAAAAGCTGTTGTGCCAATCGAAACAGTAATTTTGCCTAAACTATCACCTGTTTTTTTGTTTTGAAGCAATTTAGAGGCCATAGAAAGACGTATGTCATTGGCCAGTTTTTGAGCTTCAAGTGACGTTAAGTTAGGTAAAACGATTGTAAATTCTTCGCCACCGTAACGAGAAGGCAGACCGTTTGGTGGGGTGTGTTTGGAAAGCGTTTGCGCGACCAGTCGAATGACTTGATCGCCTACAAGATGTCCATGTGCGTCATTGAAATTTTTGAAGTGATCTATGTCGATCATTAAAAGAGATAAAGGTTTTCCATCTTCTACGCTCGCCGTCATGTCTTTAAGTAACGTTGCTTCAAATAATTTTCGATTGGCAATGCCTGTTAAATTATCTGTTGTCGCTTCTACTTTCAAATTGTCTAAATTATGTTTAAGGCTATCTATTTCTTGTTGAGAATTATCTAATTTTTTTTGAAGTGTCGTATTTTGTAGTTGAATTATTTTGGTCGATTTTATCATTACTTCAAGAAGTTCTTGAACATTTTCTTGTGATGAATCGGCATTAATTTTTTCAGAGACACCTTTTAATTGGGAGTCGTATTCATTTGTTTGTTGAGAGTAATCAATTAAATAATTTTTAATTTCATGAAGTGCAGAATCCGTTTTTTGTGCAGTTTTAAGGTATTGCTCACCTTCAATTTCGAATGTATAGAATTTTTTATAAAGTTGTCTTGTTATTTCTTCGTCAATAGGCTTGTTGTTCGTAAATAATATGTCAATAGTTTTGGTTAAGTCTGGATTTGTATCCGCAAAATAACTAAACCACACCACATAATTTTCTGGGAGTGGTTTAATATTTAATTCTTTCAGCTTGGATATGGTTTTGGTCGCTATAGAATGAGAATTGTTTAATCGGTCGCTGATAACGGTCATTCCATAATCCCATATTTTAATTTGTTTACTAAGGCTAGAATAGCGCTTGCGGAACTATTTGTGAATCTAAAAAAAATATAAAATAGAAAAAACAATTTAAGAGATTGAGGTTTTTTATAACTCAAACAGAGGTTGTTTTCTGCCAAAGGTCAAAATCAGTTTTCGCACGTTCTGTGTACATTTTTTTACGATTTACTTTTTTTGTTTTTTGCGCAAGTTCTGGCAACAAACCAAAATTAATATTCATGGGTTGGAATGTGTCTTTGTTAGCTGCTTTTGTAATGTGATTGAGCAATCCTCCTAAAGCTGTTGTTGGCGGCGGTAGTAAAGATTGTTTTTCATTACGTTCATTTGCGATGAAAAGTGCGGATAAAAGTCCTATGGATGTGCTTTCTACATATCCTTCAACGCCCGTAATTTGACCCGCAAACCGCAGGTTTGGCTTATTTTTGAGACGTAATGTTTCATCAAGTAAAACAGGGCTTTTGATAAAGCTATTGCGATGAATGCCACCAAGACGCGCAAATTCAGCATTTTCAAGTCCAGGAATCATTTGAATAATTTCTTTTTGAGCGCCATATTTTAGTTTGGTTTGAAAGCCAACTAAATTATAAATGGTGCCTAAGGAATTATCTTGACGTAATTGAACAACTGCATAAGGACGAACTTCTGATCGAGGATTGGTTAAACCGACAGGCTTCATGGGTCCAAACCGAAGCGTTTCAATACCGCGTTCAGCCATGACCTCAATAGGTAGGCAGCCTTCAAAATAAGGTGTATTTTTTTCCCATTCTTTAAATTCTGTTTTGTCACCGCTAATGAGTGCTTGAACAAAATTTTCATATTGTTGTTGGTTCATCGGACAATTAATGTAATCAGCACCAGATCCACCTGGACCTGTTTTGTCGTAGCGTGATTGAAACCAAGCAATATCAAAGTTAATGCTTTCTTTGAAAACGATAGGCGCAATAGCGTCGAAAAAAGCTAAATGCTCGTGCCCCGTGAGTTTTTTGATTGATTCAGATAATTTGGTGGAGGTGAGGGGGCCAGTGGCAACAATAATATGCTCGCTATTAATGGATTCAAGATCTTCGATTTCTTGACGTTCAAGGGTGAACAAAGGATGCTTCATTAATGTTTCTTGAACATAAGATGAGAAGCCTTCGCGATCAACGGCAAGTGCGCTACCAGCAGGCACTTGATGTGCGTCAGCTGCTTTCATAATAAGGGAATCAAGGGCGCGTAATTCGTGGTGTAGAAGCCCAACAGCATTTTCTGAGTGGTCATCTGATCTGAATGAGTTAGAACAAACGAGTTCGGCTAAATTGTTAGTAATATGTGCAAATGTTTTTTGTGTCGGACGCATTTCATGCATAATGACAGGAATATCACGTTTTAAAAGTTGCCAAGCTGCTTCAGAACCTGCAAGTCCACCACCGATAATATGTACAGGTGTGTTAATTGATTTTGGCATTTTTAAAAAACTCCGATTTAAAAAACAAGTTGCTTGATTTTACGCTATTCAGGGGGTTACATTAGCACATAATCTAATGAAACAGGATAAAAAATGCAAGCAATTCTCCCCTACGCGGTTATTATTGGACTCATTGTGACGGCATTGATATTAGCTACCGGTATCGTCGTTATGAATATTGGCGGGGAGCTTAATAAAAAATATGGTAATATGCTTATGCGTTTAAGAATTCTTTCGCAAGGTATAACAATAATACTTTTTATTCTTTCAGCTCTAATTAAGTAAGTTTTAAAATGGTTAAATTAAATAAAATCTATACTAAAACGGGTGATCTAGGTGAAACAGGATTAGGTGATGCTAGCCGTATCTCAAAAGATCATATAAGAATTGAAGCGATCGGCGCTGTTGATGAAGCGAATGCGGCGATTGGTCTTGCAACTTTAAATGTTTCATCCGATATTCAAAAATTACTTTTTCGCATTCAAAATGATCTTTTTGATTTGGGCGCCGACTTATGTGTGCCGCCAAAAAAAGATGAATCAAAAGCTTTGCGCATTGTTGCTTCTCAAGTGCAAAAATTAGAAGATGATATTGATCATTACAATGGTTTTTTATCACCACTTACATCTTTTATTTTGCCTGGAGGGTCCCATGCCTCAACACATCTTCATTTAGCGCGTACAATCGTAAGACGTGCTGAACGTGATTTGGTGACACTGATGAAAGTTGAAGAAATCAACCAAGAAGTGTTACGCTATTTAAATAGATTATCGGATTTACTTTTTGTTTTAGGTCGTTATGAAAACGATAAAGGACAAAAAGATGTATTATGGGTGCCTGGCGCCCATCGTTAGGGTAAAATGTCCACCCTATGAGCAAATTCGTCGTTATGCTTGCGCTTCCGGTGCTCATGTACTCTGGTACACTCCGCGCCGGTTCTCAGCCTTCCTAGACTTTGCTACATAATCTGGACATTTTGTTATTAACTCAATGAAGTGGGAATGTAAATGAAAGTACTAGTCGCGGTAAAAAGGGTCATTGATTTTAATGTGCGTGTTCGTGTCAAAGCGGATCAAACAGGTGTCGAAACATCCAACGTTAAAATGTCAATGAATCCATTTGATGAAATTGCTGTTGAAGAAGCGCTTCGGTTGCGTGAAAAAGGCATTGCAAGCGAAGTGGTTATTGTTTCAATTGGTGGGCAAAATGTTCAAGAAACGATTAGATCAGGTCTTGCTTTAGGTGCGGATCGTGGGATTCATTGTGAAACAGATCAAGAAATGCAACCTTTGGCAATTTCTAAGATATTGAAAAAGATCATTGAAAAAGAAAATCCAAATCTTGTGATTTTGGGTAAACAAGCTATTGATGATGATTCGAATCAAACAGCCCAAATGTTGGCAGCTTTGACACAATGGCCGCAAGGGACGTTTGCATCAAAATTATCGATTGACAATAATGAAGCCATTGTGACGCGTGAAGTAGATGGTGGACTTGAAACCATTGCGTTAAAATTGCCAGCTATTATTTCAACGGATCTTAGATTGAATGAACCGCGTTATGCAAGTTTGCCTAATATTATGAAGGCCAAGAAAAAAGAAATTGAGGTGATTCCTGTAAATTCTTTGAATATTGATGTAGCGCCTCGTTTTACAACACTTAAGGTTGAAGAGCCTGCTAGACGTCAATCAGGTGTAAAAGTTGCCAATATTAGCGAGCTTGTTCAGAAGCTTGTTCATGAAGCGAAGGTGATATAATGACAATACTTATTCTTGCTGAACACGATCATCAAAATTTGAAGTCAGCGACTTATGCGACTATTAGTGCTGCTCAAAAAATAGGTGGTGATATTCATGTGCTTATTGCTGGATCTAAAATCCAATCAATTGTAAATCAAGCTAGCAAAATTGCTGGAATTCAAAAAATTCTTGTAGCAGATCATGCAGCATATGAACATCTTTTAGCTGAAGATATTACTGACTTAACCTTGTCCATAGCCAAAGAATATGAATATATTTTAGCACCTGCGACAGCTTTTGGTAAAAATATAGCGCCGCGCATTGCAGCACTTTTAGATGTGCAACAAATTTCTGATGTGATGGAAATTTTAGGGCAAAAAACTTATAAACGACCAATTTATGCAGGCAATGCTATTACAACAATTCAATCCTCTGATGCAAAGCAAGTATTGACGATTCGTGCAACTTGTTTTGATCAGGCGTTGAAAAGCGAAACAGCGTCACCACAAATTGAAATTGTGCAGGGTAAACAAGCTCAGAACCAATCACGTTTTGTCAGTCAAGAATTAACTATTTCGGTGCGCCCTGAACTTACTGCTGCAAAAGTGGTGATTTCTGGTGGTCGTGGTCTTCAAAATGGTGAGAATTTCAAGCTTCTTGAGGATTTAGCCGATCGATTGGGCGCTGCCATTGGTGCGTCTCGTGCAGCAGTTGATGCGGGATATGTGCCTAATGATTATCAAGTAGGGCAAACAGGGAAGGTGGTCGCACCTGATCTTTATATAGCCGTCGGTATATCAGGCGCTATTCAGCATTTAGCGGGGATGAAAGATAGTAAAGTTATTGTTGCTATCAATAAAGATGAAGAGGCGCCTATTTTTCAGATTTCTGATTATTATTTGGTGCAAGATCTTTTCACGGCCATTCCAGAATTTTGTCAGGAAATTGATAAGATTCGAGGCAATGGGAATTTAGGGCAACACAAAGCTTAGCTTTTCTTTTAAGGGGCCAGTTCTTGGTCCCTTTTTTTCTGATTTTTAAAACGATTTAGACTGTAATTTTATTGTGAGTGACGTAACGCACTGCTTTTAAATCACTTTAAATTAGTTCTATTTTTTCACATTCGGTTATAAAATAAACGACAATATATATTGACAAGTCACCTTATGTGACGTATTATGAATTATCTAATTTATAGAAAGGTATTTAAAAATGAAAACAATAAGCTCTTTAGCAATGATAATTGCGCTTTCTGCATCGGCCACTTATGGTGCCAGTTCATATACAGGTAATCTTGATGTTAATCAGCAGAAGCTTCAATTAGCTGTTGCTCAATTAAATAATATAAAAGCTGAAAAAGAAGCATTTTTTCAAGAAACTGAAGATCAATTTGGAAGTGCAGATTTATATAAAAAAGCTTTAAAAGATGAATTTGGAACGATTGATTCAAAAGAAATTACGTTAGAAGCTATTCTTAATAATGTTGCTTATGACGTTGCAAGTTTATCAGAAACTGAGGTGCAAAAAATTGCTTTTGAGAAAGCAAAAGCACATCAATTAGCTTTAGATAAAATCTATAAAAAATATTTAAGTTATACTGATGGTAAATCTACAGGATGGTTTGGCAAAAAATATAAAACTGGTCTTTCTGTTAAAAAGAATAATGTTTCCAGAATGGAATATCTATCTAATCTTATTAAAAGTAAATTGGGAAAAGATTTTTCGTCTTCTGTAAGTGAGCTTGAATTTCAACATAATTTTATCAATTTTGTTAAAACTGAAAATGCTGAAATTCAAAAAAGCAAACATGAGTCGTTATTAGTTGCTTATGAAAATGCTTTTATGAATCATAAGACAATTAAAAACAGTGAAATACTTAATGGATTTAAACCCATTTCAACAGTGTTGCGTAATAAAAATGAATTTGGTGGGATAATTCTTGGTAAGGGTAAGACTATTAAAGTAATCATCCCTGGTACAAAGAGTTTGCATGATTGGGCTTATAATGTTGATTTTACTGGCGATCAAGGTGATGCGCTAACTGGAACTGGACGTGGCCTTAATATCCACAAGGGTTTTAAAGCAGCTTATAGTGAAGCTCGTGATATTTTTGTTGAAAAAGTACAAGACTATGCAAAACAACATCAAGTTAATGTAGTTGAAGTTTCTGGTCATAGTTTAGGTGCAGCTATTGCAACAATTTTAGCCTATGACTTTAAAGATACTGTATTGACTGAAGCTTTTGTACGTTTAATTACTTTCGGTTCACCACGTGTTGTTGATACGGTATCCAAAGAAGTGATTGAAGGTAAATTGGGTTTAGGAAATATTTTGCGTGTTGCAAATGTTTATGATCCTGTAACGAAGGTTCCTGCTGAATTTTTAAATTCTGATCATGTTGGAACACCTATTCTTGTTGAAGATAGTTACACTTATGTTGGGGCTCTTATGGATCCTGCTGGTATTTCTTATCATTCGATGGTTAGATATTACAATAAAGCAAAAGAAGCTTTTGAAAAAATTAGAAATGTTGCTCAGCAACGCCTTTCTTTAGATGATGCGTATAAAGTAGCTTCTTCTTTCTATAATGATACTTATAAAGTTGTCATGGATGAAGTAAATGAACTTGCAAAGACTAAATTCATGAAGAGAAAAGAAAAAGCTGAAAAAAATCCTTATTTTACCAAAGAAGATCTTCGCCAACGAGCTGAAGTTAAAGCACAATTAGCTCAAGAAATTTTAGATGATGAATATAGTAGTGATGAAGAAGTTGATGCTGCTGAAGTCATGATAAAAGAAGCAAAAAAAGATCAAAAGAATGCCCTTTTAAAATCAGTTTATTTTGGACATGCTTCAAATGTTCAAAAAATAGAAGCTGACAATAGTATTAAAAAAAGTCAAGAAAAAAGAAATTCTCTTAAGCAACAAGCAGCTGCTATTGCTGCTAATTAAATTTTCATTTTTCTAAAAAAAGGGTGCTATGGCACCCTTTTTTTTTATTTAATATTTTTTTGATTGTTGCATTTTCAAGAAATAGAAATCTTATTAATCTCTTTTCATTTCAAGCGCAACCTGTTACAAAAAGCCAAGATTAATCTTATTAAGGATGTTTATATGAAAATCCGTTCCATTTTAAAATATGTAAGTTTGTTTGCTTTTACGTTTGCAACGCAGCTTCATGCAACTTATCCTGATCAAGAACAATATAAAGAAATTTATGATTCACTTCGTCAAAGTGATCATTCATGGGCAAAAAGATTTGTCGATATCTATGATCAAATTAACAAAGGGAACAAAGAAGATCTAAAAAATTTAACTGACAAAATTGAAGAAGCTTCTGATGGTAAAGAACCAGAAAGTATTTCTTTGAAAGTTATTGAAAAATTAGAAAAAGATAAAGCATTATCTATAGATTTAAAGACTATGTTGGCAGATGAAGATAAAAAGGCTTCTGATCATTGGCCACTTTTTACAGGTCTTGGTAAGATGATTGGGACGCCTCAATTTACAGGTATGTATGAAGATGCAATTGCGCGTATTAATCATGATTCAGACATCCTTTTTGATGTAAATCGTAAGGGGTTGTTTGGTAATCAATTTCCTGTTCTTAAAACAATAGGTCTTCATGCGTTGTTGACATTGCGTCGCTTAGATACTTTGTCAGGCGATGATGCTGAAGACATTAGATCTATTCTTAATATCTATTCACCTAATGTTATTTTTGACGATGCACCAAAATCAAAAATACTTGCACAACATATTGCTTTAAGCGATACGTCATCTGATGGTATTGTTACTTTATGGAAACCCTCAGCGACTTATGAATTTGGTGGAAACGATGCTTCTCATTTGATTTGGGATTGTTCATCACTTGAAGCTTTTATTACGGATTGTCCATGGCGCTTTTCAACATTACATCAAGAAATGGCATGGCGTCACCAAATGGGTGAAATTAATTTAAATACAATGGCTACAGATATTTCTGAAAATATGTGGCATGAGTTTAATAATAAATTTCAGGCTGTTTATGCCGATGAAGAATTAAAGGAAATGGATATCATTGTTCAACGAAAATATAGATTTTCTGATAATGTTTCTTGTTCAGGTCATACAGGATTTTTTGTAGGCAATGATCCTGTTAATGCAAATAATATATTGTTAGCTGAGTCAAATCGTTTTGATGATAAAAGCTATGAAGGTATTGGTATTCGTTCTGTGCCTTTACATAGAGAAAGAGATGAAGATTTTTATTGGCGTACTTTTGTATTGCGTCAAAAATAAAAATTAATCTTTAAAATCGACGAATTTGGGGTCGTACGACCCCATTTTTTTAGTTATAGTTGTTTTGAATTGAGGATAATATGATGAAAATTCCTTCCATTTCTTTGTGTATGTTTGTTTTTATGGCACATATGAATTTATCTCATTCAGAACAGCTGCAATATCAGAAAAATTACGATCAATTTAAAGTTGATTTAAATAAATTAGCAGACAAAATTGAACTGTCAGCACGTGGTCAGCATATAGAACAAGTTCGTTTAAGACTTCTTAAAAGATTGCAACAAGATAAAGATATTTCTAATGAGCTTAAAACATATTTAATCTTAAATAGTAAAAAAACGCCTAATAATTCAGTTCTTTTAAGAAATATGAATAAATTAATAAATGTGTATGATGACGCAATTGATTTGATTAATAAAGATAAAACAATACATTATAATTTTAATAAGGTTGAACATTTAGATCAACAATCTGGAATTGTTGAAATAATTGCTATCTCCACATTACTAACTGTGCGTAATCTAAAAAATCTATCAAGTGATAAAGCAGTAGATATTAGAATCGATCTTAAAATTGATGCGCCAAATGAGGTGTTTGATGATTTACCTTTAGCTGTAAAACTTTCTAGCAAAATTAGTCTAATTGATGCTTCAGTAAAGGGTAAACTTGCTTTGTGGATACCGTCAGTTTTGTTTGATACTAACAATCAAAAATAACACTTTCAAGTTTTTATGCTCTTGTTTTAAGAATTTTTTCATTTTTGTTATATTCTGATTGTCATTTAGCAAGAATCGATTATGATCAATCAGAATATCTTTCATAAAACAAGGCGACACATTCATGAAGAAGTTTTTATATATTTTAGGTGGTTTATTATTTCTTTGCCTCGTGGCCCTTGTTGCTGTCCCACCTTTTATTAATTGGACAAGTTATAAGGATACAATTCAAGAATTAGTTAAGGCTGAGACAGGTCTCGATTTGAAGATTGATGGAAAAATGAAATTACGCATTTTACCAACACCTGCTTTTGCTATTCAAAATGTGTCTATCAAAGCGCCAGAAAAGTGCCAAGAAAAAGAATTGATGTCACTTCAATCTGCTGAATTGCATTTAGCGCTTTTGCCGCTTATTACTAAAAAAATAAATGTTGAATCATTAACTTTAGTGGCACCTAAAATTAATTTAGAAATTAACGATAATTGCGATTACAAAACACTTTTTCAAAAAAAAGAAAAAGAACAAAAATCAGGTAGTGTAAAAGTAGGGGCAGCAACTTTATTTGGAGATCAAAACGCAAATGTTGATGTATCAAAAAAGAATATGCCTGATATTAGTATTTCAAAATTTTATATTCAAAAAGCTGAAATTTCGGTAACTGAAAATAATGTAAAGCATCAAATAGAACACATTAATGCAGAATTATCGCTCGATTCATTAATGGGGCCGTATGATATTAAAGGAACTGCCAAACTTGCGAAGCAAGAAATTGATTTTAAAACAAAAATTGGATCGATTGCAGCGGGTCTTGAAACGCCTTTGTCTTTGGTTTTTAATTTAGGACAAGATAATTTGAATTTTAATGGACAATTGTTGGGTGGTTTCGACAATCCAAGTCTTAAAGGGAAAATGTCGGCTAATCTTTTGTCTAAAGATGGTTATTTAAGAAGTTTTGTGAATGATTTGCCTGATGTGTTAAAGGATGTTCTTAAAGTACAATTTGATGTGAATGCACAGCCAGAAAATGGTGATTTACAAAATATTAAAGTGTCATGGGGTGATTTTAAAAGTGAAGGTAGTTTCGGGTTTAAAAGGTTAGAGAATAAATTATGGGATTTGACAGCTGCGCTTAAATTCAGCCCTATTCTTTTGGATAAGCTTAATAAAGACAAAAAAATAGCTTTTGAGTCGATGTCTATTTTTTCAAATGCGTTTGCAGATGATAAACACAAACCAATTGCATTTAAAATACCTGATACAATTCGCGCTAATTTATCACTTGTTTTTGATGGTGTTTCTTATGGCAAGCAAGTATGGCGTGATTTAAAATTAAATGTCTCGCTCGACAAAGGTGTTGTAGCGCTTCAAAAATTTAATTTACCAATTCCTGATGGTAAAATTGAAGGTGATTTAACACTTAAAACACAAAATAATGCACTTCTTTACAATGGTGCTGTTAAAGTGGTGACAGGTGATGTGAAGGCTGCAGCCAAGCTTTTCATTGATACAAAAGCACTGCCCAAATCGTCCTTAAATCTTTCAGCAAACTTTAACGGGAATCTTGATCAAGTCAAATTAAGCAATGTGGATGTTCAAACCAGCTTTATAAATTTTGGGGGTGATGCTCTTTATAATTTTGTGGATAAAGGTATTTCAGCCCATTTAAATTTGGATCAGGTGGATCTTGACCAAGCTTTATTGAAATTTACACGTGTTGCATCGCTTGAAACGGATAATGATTTTAAAATTATTCGCATTGCTTCAAAAGATGCACCTAAGACAGGTATGTCGCTTGATTTTTTAAAAGGACCTAAAATCGATCTTGAGTTAAAATGCAATGGACTTAAATTTAAAGACAAACAATTCAAAAACTTAACTGCAAATGTTAATCTTCGTGATGAAACCCTTAATATTAACGAAGTTAAAGGTCAAATTGATAATATTGGCTTTGCAATGCGCGGTAATCTACAAGAAAAAAATAATAAATCATTGCTTGCTTTTGAAATTCAGTCTAAAGGAAAAATTGATAAAATAGGTGACATTCAAAGTTCAATGACGGGTGAGGGAACTTTGGATCAACTAAATGTTAAATCAACATTTTTTGTCTTTGGTGCTTCTGGTAGTGCTGATCTAGTATTAAATCCGTTAGATCCTTTAGCCAATTTGAAAGGTCACTTAAATATAAATCATCCTGAAGCGGGTCAGTTGTTTGGAAGTCCTGATAAATGGGGGCCTTTTGTTTTGAATGCACCGATTTCTGCTGTTAATGGTCAGATCAATATTGGGCATTTGGATGGTGCAATTGGTAAGAATGCTTTTAAAGGGCTAGCGAATCTGGACTTAACGAAAGCGAAACCTTTTGTTCAGTTGGCTTTAGATTTCAATGCAATTCAATTAAGTGCGCTTCAAGAAGAAAATCCTTTGGCGAAGATTATCTTGATTTCTCAAATAAATCAGCCTATGCAACAAAACTCAAGTGGATGGTCTAAAAGCCCACTTGATTTAAGCGGACTTAATAAAGTGGATGCTGACTTAAGTTTAAAAGCAGCGCAATTTTTATATGGCAAAATGCCACTTCAGAATGTAATTTTATCTGCCAAAATTCGTAATGGTGCTGTGAATGTTGAAAATGTATCAGCCTTATTAGCTGGGGGTGAAATTAAAGGAAATGGATCTATTCAAGGCCTGGATTCAAATAAAATGAAAGGTGATATTCAATTAAGTAATATTGATATAGCAATTTTAGGTAAGGCATTGGGTAATAATGTGCCTGTCACAGGTAAGATAAATGGTCAAATAAATATCGGCGGATATGGTAGAAGTCTGTACGATGTTATGGCAAGTTTAAATGGACAAGGTAATTTCAATGTGTTGCAGGCTATTCTTCAGGGGTATGATTTAAATGCAATTGCCCAAAAAGCGCAACATCTTAAGAAACTGAATGATTTTATGGATTTGTTTGGTAGCACGAAATCAGGCGGACAAACGCCTTTTGAGCAAGTGCAAGGACGTTTCCAAATAACAAATGGTGTCATGACAACAAATGATACTCAAGTGAAATGCCAAGCAGGTTTGGGGCAGGTTCAGGGGAATGTCGATATTGTTAATAAATTTCTTAATTTAAATGTTAATTTTAAATTGTCTGGCGAAAAGAATTTTCCACCTATTGCTGCAAGTTTAACGGGTACTTGGGATAACCCTAAGACAAGACTGGATTCACGTGAAATTGAGTCTTATTTATTGCAACGTGGTGTTGAAAGTTTGGGTCAAAAATTATTGGAAAATAAAAAAAATAAAAATAATCAGGGTGAAGCTTCAGCTGATGGTGAAAAACCGAAAAAGAAACGAATTTTGGATGATTTGTTAGGCGAAGTTTTGGGTGGTCATAAAGCTGAAAAAGAAGCACCTGTGGCTGAAAATAATGGCTCAGATAATGCGGATAATAGTGTGCCGCCACCTGCCGTTCAGGACAATCAACCTGCACAAGAAGACGAGCAACCTAAGAAAAAAAGACGTCACGGCAAGGATGTTTTAAATGGGTTGTTGCAAGGGTTGCTGCAATAGGCTTTTAAGCAGTCTACTGTTTTAGGCGAAGTGTTTTTGAGTGTTTAGCTATATTTAATCACTCTTGAACATGTTGTTATGTAGCTATTTTTTACTATAAGAACTATTGAAACGAGTTGTTTAAATAATCTAAGTAAAGCCGCCCATTTTATCTGGGCGGCATTATAAAAGATTACGGGCGATGATTATTAAAGTATTTCATTGTTCCTTTCACAGAATTCCAACCTTTTTTTAACATCTAGGGATATCTTTTTAATTGAGAGAGATCTCTGTATGTTTTCATCCAATAATAATATTTCATCTTCAACTTTTTTGTAACTTCTAATCGCTTCAGCATAGTTTCTTAAACGGCACCAAGCATTTGCAATGGCTGTAAGTGCTCTGATGCAGATGCGCGGCGAAGGATTCAATAAAATTGCTTCCTTGTAATAATAAATGGATTTTTTTGGATCGTAATTGAAGAAACAATTACCAGTGCCCATCAAAGCTTGTATTTTATAAGCATTACATTCCTTCTTATTCAACAGATCCAAGGCTTCATAATACCAAGCTATAGAACCATACGATGCTGGATAATTTGTATGTTTTTCAATATATTTTCCGTCTTTGTTTATTGTATTCCCCAGACCAATCAAAGCTTGAATACGATATAAATGATCTGATTCAGTACACAAATCTAATACGGAGAGATACCAAGGGGACACGTCGTAATAATTATTAGAATTAGCAAGATCACCATATTGGGTAAAGCGTTTGATATTCACTTGATTACTATAGTTAATCTTGTCTTTATATTCTGAATAATGTGTTACATTCGATCGATTATGCTTGACGGCTTCGGCCATACCAAGAAATGCCTGAATATGAAGAGATGAATTCTCTGAATATTGTAAAGCATCCAACGCATCTATGAAAAAGCAAGTAATAAGCGGTAGGCCGTATCTTTCCTTTATGTGTTTAGAAAAAATTTTTAAATCAAGATAAAAAATACGCTCAATCTTTCCAAGACAAATAAGAGTTCTTACGTAAATATTTAAATATTTTTGTCTATTATTATTATTTATTTTTTCTAAAACAAGCAAGCAACATTCTGATGAATATTTCATTTTTAAATCTGAAATATTTTTATGCGTAAAATTATATGCTATAAAAGTACAATTCGCCTCTGCAATCAAAATATAAGCATCCATGACAAATGATTCTAATAATGGGTCATTTTTAAAGCACAAAACTTTTTCAAAACAAGATATAGCTTTTTCAAAGTCTTCGTGTTGTAAAAAATTCTTTCCATCTGAAATTAAATTTTTAATATATTCTTCATCTGTACATTGTTTTTTAGACGAATTATTATCTTCTAGATCATCATATTCATTTCTATTTCGTTTGTTCTGTGGATGTGATTTTTCCACAATATTATTGTGGCAAGGTGATTCAAAAGTTAAACTTAATGGGGAACTTATATTATTATCTATAGGAATTTCAAGATTATTCTGAAAACTCTGGTCACAATTTTCAAAAATTTCTACAATTTCTATATTACCTTGGTCTGTATTGTCTAAAAACTGATCTTTTTTTGAATCATACTCAACTGCCTCAAAAGAATCATAATAACTCTCTTCTAAGATTGGTGTTTTGGGTATATATTCTTCTTCTGATTCTTCAGCATAGAAATCTAATGTAGGGGTTGTTGGAAGACTTTCTTCTTCTGATTCTTCATTCTTGCTAGCATCTAGATCAAGGAGATTTAGATCTGAAAAAGGAAGCAATTTAGCAATCGTGTGTGATAAATTTTTTAAACGTTTAGATGCATCCATTAGTTTTTGAAGAGCATCTATATTTTTTTTAACTGTTGTATTTTTCTTTAATTTAAAAAAAGCAAAATAAAGCTCTAAATGCGTATTCTTTTCATCCAATTTATAAAAATCAAATATACTAGACGCAATCTCATCCCATTCGAAGTCAGAGGAATTCATTAGATCGTTCGGAAAAAGTGGCTCTATATCTTCAAGAGTGAAATTAAAAGCTTTAACTTCTGATGTTGATGCTACATTAGCTTTTTTGTTAGATTGATCCGATGTAATTGCTGTTGAGCTAATAGATCTTTCAGGGGCATTAGAAGTAGATTTTTTTCTTTTTTTATTAGAATCATCATTACTTTTTTTAACCTTATTAATTGAAACGTAAGGTTCTTTATCTTCCAGTGAAAGATTTTTTACGCGTGTTACTCCTGAATTAAGTTGTTTAATGCAAGCTATAAGATCTGGATCTTTTATTAATTTAGATAATTCTCTTAAATAATCTTGCAATGGTCTGATTCCTTTAAAATGAGACGCTTTTAGCAATTGCCTTGCAGATTGATTCCAAACTTTTTTCGTTTCAATCGATGTATCTTCAGGAAGAATACTTTTAATTAAAGTTATAAATTCTTCATCTTTTCTTGTAAAAGAAGTGCATTTAAATGTTTTTGCTGGAACTTTAGATGAAAAATTATCTCTGGAGTCTGTATTTTCAATTTTTTTATTGTTATCTTTAGAATGAGCCTGCTGCTTTTTTTCTTTATTTTGATAATAAGAAAGGTGTGTTGCAGCAATTTCTAATTTTTTGAGACATTCCTTGTGAATGGAATCGACTGACTCCTCATTTTGAATTTTTTTTAAAACAGACCTCAACGAATCATAAGCTTTAATCTTATCTAAGCAATAAATACGATAGATTTCTCTAGTCAAGTCTTTCCAATTGTTTTTAGAAAAATTCTCAAATTTTTTCGGAAAAAGATGCTTAATTTGTTGATAAAAATCTAATTTCTTAAAGGGGGCATGTTTTGTTATCCCCCCTGATTCATCTTCTGAATTTAAAGCAATGGTGGCATTAAAAACAGCAACATTCATAAAAATGAACATTAAAAAAAACGATCTTATTTTTTTCATCTTGGATAAATCCACTTCTTTATTAATATAGTAACAATATTCTAGACTTGTATCATAATAATAAAATTAAATCAATATTTTTTATTATAATAAACAAAAAAACACGACAACTTTTTCTGCCGAATATCATGTGCAGATAAAAAATAACTTTATAATGAAGTGACTAATTTAAAAGTAATTACATATGATGATGTTTTTACTAATCTTCGCAAAAACAGTTCTAAATGTCATGACCTAATCACCTTGGGGCTACTCTTTTTTCAGATAAATTTCTTCTCGGTCAGCTATTTGTATTTTTTGCGATTTAATGAAACGGATTCTCGCAGGTGAAATGTTGCGGTGTGAATCCTGCTGCAAAATTAAGATGAAAATGGCTACCCAGCTTAAATATTGATTTTAGTTGGGTAGTCAGATTTTATTGTTAATATTACTCTTAAATTAATACCACCAATATAGGTTTATATTTCGAACAATGGTTTACAATTATGTATTAATCATTATTTTTTCTTCATATCTGCATAAAAATTATTCCAATATTTTGTGCAAGCAGTAAATAATTCTTCATCTACTTTTTCTATACCTAACCAATATTTGAAGTGAAGTATCGCTTCAGTATAGGGGCTGTTAAAAAAGCTGCGATGCAAGCAAAGCGTCCAAGTCCTGTCATTTATGGCGGGACCAAAAAAATCATCCATGTCCACACCGTTATTATAAAAATCGTCGTTTGGCGATATTCCTAAAATATCTCTAATAAATTCTTTGCAATATTCTAAGAAGTTTATCGGGTTTTGAGCACGGAGGTCTTCATGTCTTGGGATTTTGCACAAATCATCATTTTCATTTCTTTCCAGGTTACGATAAGCTTCAGTATGGTTTGTTCCTTGGATATTTCTTTTGAATTTATCGTATAGCTTAAGACAAAAAGCGGATTGTTTTTTGTAGTTTTTAGCGATCCATGCCAAGAATTTGAACTTTGGTAACAAAAAATAGTCTATAAATTTCTTGGCTTTGTTTTTGTCCTTTAAATATCTGAAATATTTTCCATTTTTAGTGTCTCCGTAAAGAGAATTGCAATATCCTTCCATCTGAAAATCTTCATTTAAGTGTTTAGCAAAATTATATGCGTCACTCATTGTCATATCTGCACCTTCAAAGGCTTTAATCACATTATTGAGGAAGTTTATCCGTAAATTTGCTGGTCCATCTCTAAATTTATAAATAGCATATAATTGTTTGATAAATACAAATAAACTATCATATCTAATGTTATTTTCTTTGTTGTTTGTAAATAAATAGAAAAATTGAAAAAGAGGCCCTTTAGAATAAACATAATCTTCTTTATTACTTAAAAAATTAGATCCCTTTTGTATCTGTTGTTGGATTAGACGAATTTTTTCGCAACTTAATCCACTCATTTTCTTTATACATTCTAAGATTTCTAAAGCGTCATGCGGGGATTTAATTCCTTTATTCAAGAATTCCA
The DNA here is from genome assembly GCA_030680745.1 of Alphaproteobacteria bacterium. Lineage (NCBI taxonomy): Bacteria > Pseudomonadati > Pseudomonadota > Alphaproteobacteria > Alphaproteobacteria bacterium. The sequence goes on along the minus strand of JAUXUR010000024.1, from coordinate 24,338 downwards.
GGATGCACAAACACAATTGTTCATCGTTTTGATAGGTGTTAGATATTAAATCGAAAATTTTGGAGATCGTTTCTACCTCTGTGATAGAGTGCAATTCGACAAATTGTAAAAAAGTAATATCTAAACTTGGATCGATATTTTTTGCATAAAGCTGCACCATTATATCGAGACGATTTTTTATTTCTTTTATATGTTTAGCATTTTTGTTCTTATTCGAATCTTTGTAATGATAATAATTTGCATAAATCTTGCTTACGTAATATACAATTTTAGGTGACGTTTTTATGTTTAACTTAACATAATACTCTTCAGTGGCTTTATCTACATAGTCTAACTCTGAAAGATACTTGATTTCAAAATGCAAACAATCATCTATAAATTTGTTCACCTCTATGTTTTTTTCTTTGCAAATAGTGTCAATTTTGTTTAATGCATCTCGAACAAAATGGACATCTTTATCATAGGTAAAGTGAAAAAATTTAATTAAATTGTCCAAGTTTGCTTTTATTTTGCCGAATAAATATGTCGTCAAAAGTAATTTGACTTTTTCATTATCTATATTTTTTATATCACTGTATTTATTTAAAAATTCCATCATTCTTTTGAAAACGACGGAATTATTTTTAGGCGTGCTCTTTTGCAAAAAATCAGATGCGATCTCCATAAGATTTTTATAGTCTTTATCCGTTAAATTTAATTGCATTCCCTGTGTTTTAATGATGTCAAGAAGTTCCTTCATTTGGTTTGAGTTTAATTTTTCAAGTTTAAATAGAAAGGAGGATGCAATTTTTACATCGATTTCATTTTCAAAAAAGCTAAGAATTCGCAATAAATTAGAATGGCCGACAGGTGATAGGTCATTTTTTAAAGGCCAGTTATTTATTGCCGTGCAAGCCCTTTCATGCCAATTTCTTGGAATAGAGGAGAATGATTCAATCGTTTGTAGGTACATGTCTGTGGACCAATTTTGTCCTTTTGACAAAGTGGATATTCTTGAAAAAATTGATTTTCGCATGGTAAGATCGTAACGAGACAAAAGCTTCAGAATATAAATTGCTTGTTCCTTTTCCATCGAAGTAAAAGTACTTAAATGAAGAAGTGTAAGGTATTCTATAAAGCCATAATCTTGATTATCTGTTAATTTTAGCATCGTATTAAGTGAATTTTCGGAATATGTTTCCATTTCTGAAAGTTCATTTATTATGCTTGCATAGCAATTGTAATTCCAATCTTTGTTTTTTGATAATTTTTTTATTGCTTCAGTTACGCTTTTTTGTTTTTGAGGTTCTACTCTATCCAGTGCTAAAAACGCGTGTTGATAATGATCCAATGTCCAATTTTTTCCTTCAGCAAGTTGCCGTATTCCTACAATCGATTGAATCGTAATGAATCTGTTTTGCAAGCAAGGTATGTAAGAAATTTTAGGCTCATTCGTATTGTTATCTGCTTGCAGGGCAATTGAAGCTAAGATCCACGACAAATCTTGAACATTCCATCCCCCAGGCATCAATATACTCGTAATTTGAACTTGATCCTGAGGGGTTAGAACTGCTAGATAAATTAATGCGCTATTTAGAAGTGTCAAAAAATTACTCCCTGAAATAGGAATATCTTTATTTACAGTTTTTTGGTAAAAATCATCCAAAAATTTAAGTGGTCCGCCTTTAGCGTCGCGTCTGTATTCTTCCATAATTTGGCTTACGGCATCCTTTTGATAAAGAGTGTCACCTAAAAAATCATTCATCCAAACATGTTTTTTATGTAAGGTGGCGCAGCAACTTATAAGTGTGAATGCTTTGTCAAGATTCCATAATTGATACAATGTTCTTTTTATTATGTCTGAATCGACATCAGTTTTACTTAAAATTGCCTTTAAAAACTTTAAAAGATCTTCCTTGTTGGGATTGTCTATTCTATCTTCTAAATCTGTTAATGCGGATTCGATAGGTAAACGTATGTCATGAAAGCGAATCGAAATATCCGAAAGTTCTTGTGTTAAATTTTTGTAATCAGTAAAACAAATCTTTGTTGAGGGTGGCTGTGTATCAGCATCATCATCGTTGCCTGAAGCCCCTAAAGAAATGGATGCAAATAAAGTTAAGCATAAAAGTAAATTCTTTTTCATTTTAAAGCCTATAATTTAATTATGAATATTATTTAATATGGTAATTATAATGTAAATACTTTAAAAAATCAATAAAAATAAAATTTTGGTTCGTTTGTAAGTTTTTTATTTGATCTGCGTGGCTTGTTTCTTGAATGTGAATAAAAGCTTTTATCAGCTTAATTGAAGCAATTTCAGATTTTCGATACAAGAAGATTTAATATCATTCAAACATTCTTCTTGTTCTTCTGTCATGCCCCAAAGGCCAATTTGATGATATTCTTCTAGGAAGGCTGCTTGAAAAGCGCGCTCGAAATCAATGGCATTATGACTTAAGGCATATGTAATAAACACAGATTTAAGTTCGAAAACGATTTCGTGACATCCAAATAATTGGAAAGGATTTAAAGCTTCAAGCCAGGCTTGAAAATGTGATTTTATAACGGGATTTTGTTCAATCGTTTCAAGTTTATGTGTTTTGAGTGGAATTGCATTTGTTTGTTTTGCAACAAAGGTAATAATTTTACCCCATTCTTTGCTTTGATGTTCAAAAAGGTCTTTGGGTTCTTCGGACCAATATAGAATGCTGTCATAATCGATATAATCTAAAATGGCAGCTTCATACTCTTTTCGTTTGATTGTTACAAAATCTAATATTGTATTGATGTGCTTCAACAAGGGGTTCGTTTTTAGATCATGGGCGATAAATTCTTTGGCGATTTGCTCGCTTGGTAAAATAATGGGTTTTTTAAGGGGCGTTAAAAGGGGGGATTCCTGGTTGAGTATTTGGAATCCCGTTTTTGTCTCAATATAATGTAGTTTTGTCGTTTTCATCACTAAACCCAAGAATTTTAAACGTTTCTAGCATATGTTTGGGTAAAGGTGCCACAATATTTAAATATTGACCAGATAAAGTTGGGATGGTTAATGATTTTGCGTGTAAATGCAATGTAGGGCGTGATTTGCCAATTTTTAATTGAGCATCTTTGCCACCATATTTGCCATCACCCAAGATTGGGAAGCCGAAAGTTGCACAATGGACGCGCAATTGATGTGTTCTGCCTGTGAGTGGTTCAAGTTGCATGAGCGTGAATTTATCTGTAGATTTTAGAATTTTATAACGTGTTTCGGCAGCTTTGCCTTCGTCGTCAATCGTTACTTTTTCGTATGTTGTTTCATTATGTTTTAAAAGGGGCGCTTTGAGCATACCTTTTGATTGTGATGGGCTGCCAATGGTTACGGCCCAATACAATTTTGTTGCATGTTTTTCTTTGAAAACAGTGGCATAAAATTGTGCAGCTTTTAAAGTACGCGCCAGAAGTAATACACCAGACGTGTCTTTGTCCAATCGATGGACGAGACGTGGTCGGTCTTTTTTATCAAATTGAAGTTGGTATAAAGCATCATCGATACAATCTTCAATGTTTGTACCCCCTTGAACGGCTATGCCTTGAGGTTTGTTGAGTACAAAAATATCATCATCTTGATAAAGGGTATATTCTTTAAGATTGAGCTTTGATGTTTTAATTTCTTTTTCAACTTGTTCATTTTCTTCGAAAACGGGATATTTAACTTCATCATTTTCAATCAAACGATAATTAGAATCAGTTTTTTTACCATTGATGCGAATATCACCCTTTCTGAGGGCTTTTTGAATCAGGTTTTGTGGAAGTCCTGGAAAAAGACGTTTAAGCCATCGATCAAGACGTTGGTCTGTATCGTCGGAAGAAATAGTGCTCGTTTGAAATATCATTTATGCTCTAACAGATATGCTCAGGATTTCTTGGCCACGTTTAAAAGAAATAACCCATTGCGCTTTTGCGCTGTTAAGGTTTTCGGTTAATTCTTTAACATTGCCGATTTTCTGATTGTTGATTTGAAGGATGAGGTCACCTTCTTCGAAGCCAAGCCTAAAAGGTGTGGTATCTTGGGGTGATTTCGTTATAACAACACCACCATCAAAAACATTCAATGATAATTCAGTGGCGAGTGCAGGAGATAGGTTAGCAACAATGGCGCCTGTTAAGGGGTGCTTGCCGCCTAATTTTGTGGTTTCGCGTGGTATAGTATCCGTCGGGGGCGTTAAAGGAAAACGTACGTGGTGCAATTTGCCTTCACGCATGATTTCGATGGCTGTTTCAGTGCCTGCCTGACGCGTTGCTACAATAAATTCAAGGCCTGAAATATCAGTGATATCCTTACCATCTACTTTACGAATAACGTCGCCGACTTTAAGTCCTGCAATATCGGCAGGTCCCTTTGGGTAAAGTTTATTGACATAAACGCCGATGGGTAAATCAATGCCCATAGCTTCAGCAATAATGGGGGTCACTTCTGAGCCTTGAATGCCAAGCCAAGGTTTTTGGGGTGGTTTTTGGGATCCAACGCTTTGCAAGACTACTTTGACCATTTCAGAAGGGACAGCAAAACCAATACCATTAGAGCCACCCGTTTTTGAGTAGATAGCAGAATTAATGCCTATAAGGCGTCCTTCCATATCAAATAAACCGCCACCTGAATTGCCAATATTAATGGCTGCGTCTGTTTGGATAACATAAGCACCCATAATTGTCTTTTTTGCAGAAACGATACCGCTTGTAACCGTTTGGTCAAGACCAAAAGGATTGCCGATGGCAAGAACTAGGTCGCCAATTTCTGAAGATTCAGCAGTGCCGATATCAGAAAAGGGAAGGGCGCCTTTTGAAGGATTTATTTTCAAAATAGCAAGGTCGCTTTTGGGATCAAGCTTAACGACTTTGGCTTGAAATTCGCGCTTATCAGAAAGGACAACATTAATTTGATCGCTGTCTTGCACGACATGGTGACACGTGACGATAAGACCCTCTGGACTTACAATAACGCCAGATCCTAATGAACGCTCGATACGATCGCGTGGGACTGAAAGTTTTAAATCATGCCCAAAAAATTGTCTAAAAAAGGGATCTGCCATAAGGTTAGATTCACGAGATTGAACAACGCGTTGGGTGTAAATATTAACAACAGTTGGTGCAGTCTTTTTGACAATAGGTGCAAAAGAAAGTTTTGTTTGTAATATAGAGGTGGGTGCTTGACGATCAGTAAAGCTATCTGAATTTGAAATAAGTTGCGGCTCTACATTTTGTGCAAAATTATCACAAAAAACAGATGTAGATAACAATAAAGACATTAAGCAATAGCGCGTTTTCATTAAAAAAACCTAAAATACAACCCCAATAGTTATTTTTACCGCATCTGAAACTTTTTTGCAATAGATTCGTGTAATTTTCACGCAATAACAAGGTCTAGTGTTTTTGTTAAAGTTAGTATTAACCAAATATAAAATTTGTGCTTTAATAGATAGGTTCAATAACAAAAGGTGAGAAAAATGAAAACAATGTATTTCAATATGGTTATAGTATTGTTTTTGATTTGTTTTATTCAAGAAAATGATGTTTTTTCGTCGCCGCGAAAGGGTGCAGATTTATCTTTGGACGTTATTGAAACAATTCAAAAATCTTCTGAACGTAAGAAAGACATACCGCTTTTGTCATTGGATGAATTGCTTGTTGAACCTAAAAAAATTAAAAAGAAAAAACTTGTTCACGTTGATATGGATAATGATCCATGGCCAATTTTTATTAATAAAAAACTACCAGTAAGCAAGTGGCCATTAAAAGATACTGAAGAATTTAAAAATGTACCCTTGGGATCAGTGGCGAGTTTTTTAAAATTGATGCTTGGTGAAGTTTATATAAAAAAAGGACTTGTTTATAGGGCAATTGAGAATGGGTTTGTTTTTCCTGAAGGTATGAGTGAACTTGACACATTAAAGTTATTAAATGCTGCACAGCAACAAACAATTTTGGATATAAAATTTTATCCGAGTGAGCTCATTGATGCGGACATCAACTATTATGTAAAAACACCAATTTATCTTTATGATTGTATTATTGATGGAAAAGTTGTTTTTCAATTTATGATTTGGCGACAAAATATAGATTGTCAGTGGGATAATGTTGGCCCCATTATGGAAAAAATTGAACAAAAAAGAAAAGATTTTTACCCTGTAGAATCGATTGCAGTATTATTGGAATATATAAAAGATAAATGTCATTATAAAAAATATAAAATGGATCATGATGAAATATCTTTAAAAAGTAGAAAAAGTTTGTTTATTGAAAATTTTTCAAAAGCGACTTCTTCTATAATGGAATGTTTTACACCACGTGGAGAAGCATCTAAAGAGAGTAGGATATTATCAGATAGAACTTCTTCAGATAGCATTGTAAAATCACCAAGACTTAAACGCAATATATCAATTTTAGGTTATTTTACGCCACGTGGAGATCGTACTAAAAAGAGTGGGTTTTTATCAGACAGAGATTTTTTTGTTGATTTGAGTTCTATACAAAAAACTGAAGACATGTCTTTAACACCAAAATTTGAAAAACAGAAACGCGAAAAATTAAATTGTTTATATGGATCAAGCTCTTCTGTATGTGGAAAATTAGAAGAGGATGATTTTTCATCGTCAACTCTTTTTGAAAGAGGTAAGCAAAAGAGGAAAAAATCTCTAAGTGAACCTATAAGCTATATTGAAAATTTAGAAGATGTTTTTCCCTCGCCAACTCTTTTTAAGAGAAGTAAGCAAAAGAGAAAAAAATCTTTAAGTGAACCTATAAGCTATATTGAAAATTTAGAAGATGTTTTTCCCTCGATTGAGGTATTTTCACAGCCTATTGAAAAATCATCTAAAAAATTTTCAAAATCACCACGTGGTGATAAGAAAAAAAAGATTGAACATTTGCCTAGACAATAGTGCGGTTAATAATTTAGACTTTTCTCTTAAAAGAGAGTTGTGATGAAAAAAAGTGTTTTAGTGTTAATAAGTTTAGGGTGTGTCGTTTCAGCGTGTCAAAAGCCACTTTTGAATCAGAATAAAATGATCTATGAAAAAAGATGTTTTGATGAAGGGCTAGAGAAAGGCTCCGTCTTTTTTTCTCAATGTGTACAAAGACATTTTTATGTAGACGAGGATAAGATTAATGAAGAAAAATACGCTGCTTATAACTAATATTGTCATAGGCTTTAATATTTTATTGTCTGCGTGTTCTCCAAATATATCAGGTCTTCAAGAAGGTCGAGATAATTGTTTATCTTATGGGTATAAATCTGGAAGTGAAAATTATGCAAAATGTATTTTATTTGAAGATGAGCGTCGTGCTGAAAAAAAGATTAAAGAACAAATGCATAAAAAAAAGTCAATAAAACTGAATTAAATTGTTGTTTGATCGCAACGTGTTACAATATTTGACAAGTATCTTGTATTTTGTGTAGACTTTATATGGAGGATAGAATATTTTTATATCAGATGTATCTAGGATAATATCTTTGGTAATCGTTTTAAATATAGGGTTTTAGAATGGAAATCGTTATACAACAACAATTTCGATCTGAATCAAACTTTTCACTGAAAGGTAATACCCTCTCTTCATCTAAAGTTGATGCTCAATCGCAATCATATGAAAAAGAAAACCAACCTACGCAATTACTCCAGAATGGTGCTTTGTCGTGGCCACCTGAGACTCAAAAAAATTCAGATCAAAACATAGAATCACAAGAATCTCGATTAAATACGTACAATAACAATGGTAAATCTATTAATTTGAACACTGAAACGACTAGTTTAGCAATTGAAGAGGATCAATTGGTTATTGTTTATAAAGATCCAGAGGGTGAAGTTATTAATACCATCCCGCCTACACATTATGGAAATCAGTCTGATTTTATTAGTTCTGCTCATAATGCTGGAGCTAGAGTGGATATGTTTGTATAGTAACTTAATTTTATGTTGATGTCATTTTTTTCTTAAATTTCTTGCATAATTATTTTTCGTTTTTTGATTTTTTAAGGATATGTTGCAAGACTTCTTCATATACAAAATAGACCTCTTTCGAAACTCTGTTGCTGTGGTCTATTGATGTGTCGCTTTGGTGCTCAGATCCTCATGTATGAAGAATATACAAGTGAATCCGTGCCGAATCTTCTATCACTGGTCCCACATTAGCGAGATTTGAAAGAAGTCTAATATTCTTCAATCTACGGGACAAAAAATAACCTTTGCTAAAACCCGCCAAACATTCAGTCGTTTCCCTGAACAAACGAGAAGTGAAGCTTCGAGTCTAAAAATCAGCATTTTCAAATTATTTGGGTATAGTAAAATTTTCGGCATAAGATTTTTCTTTAAATGAAGATAGGTGTGGTTCACGAATTTCAAAAAGCAATCCATTTTGTATGGCATAATTAATAGCGTTTTCTTTAGAAGAAAATTTAAGTTTAAGTTGATTCATAGTTGATCCTGAACCAATCCAACCCATAAGTGAATCAGCCTTTTGTGGAGAGGGTGTATAGGTTAAAACCCAATTTTTGGTATTTTGACGACCTGATTGTGTTGATGTTTTAGAAGGTTTGTAAATGATCGCTTTTACCATTTGGAATTGTCCTTTTTGGTTAATGCTTAATGGCTTATAAACTTTTTCTGGTTACGTAATGATACAGGAAAAATAAAATTTTTTAAATTAAGATCTTACATGAGTAATTGATATTTTGACGATGCATTAACAATTTTATATACAGACAGAAATATCACACGATGTGGATTTTTCAAATGTATATACCCAAATGATTTGGAAATGCCGATTTTTAGGCTTGAAATTTGAGGTAATTTTTGATGCCGAAAATTTAGACAGCTAATTGTTTTATCTTAGAAATTTTTGGTTCAAAAAGTGACCAAAGGGTATCGGCTAAAAACGGTAGTTTCAGATTATTTGGGTATAGATGGCAATCTGTGAAAATTAATTTTGTGTATACATTTTCATTTAGGTTAATAGGGCGTCAAATCGTTACTCGTGCCTTCTGAAAGCGAAAACAAAAAAAAAGAGGCGTCAATGACGCCCCCTTTTGTGCTCATTGTAAAAACAATTAACCGAGTAGTTTTAGAACACCTTGATTTAATTGACCGGAAAAGCCAAGGTTTGATAACCCGATATATTGGTTCATTTTAAGTGCATTTAATTTAGCACCTTCTTCATTGATATCAGCTTCTACAAGTTGTGATGCGCCATCTTTAAGAGCTTTAACATGTTTTGTTGTGAATTCATCACGAATTTTCAACATATTGATGGATGTAGCAAATGTCTGGATTGATGAACGAATGGTTGATATAGCTGCGGTAAGTAGGGATTGTGATGCATCAATATCAGTACTTGCTTGCCAAGAAGAACCTGCAGAATCTAGTCCAATACTTGCAGCACTTGCACCAATTGCAGCAATTGTAAAAGTTGAAGGAGTAGCCGTGTCGATACCAAAATAGAGTGTTAAATCATATGTTGCCCCACCAGTTCCTGCGCCTGACGTAGCAATGAAGTTTCGACCATTGTACGTTGCGTCATTGGCTAGGTTGGTTACTTGATTCATCAAGCTATTAAAAGTATTTGAAAGACTTTCAAGCGTTGTTACGTCAGAAGTGCCACGTGCGGAATTGATTATACCTTGCATAGAGTCAAGTGTGGTTTTAATGGATGTAAGGCCGTTATTGGTTGATTCTAAGGACTTAACAGTTTGCCCCAACGTGTCTTTGACTTTCATAAAGTCGAAAGCATCATTTTCAAGTGAATTTGCAGTAAAGAATTTAATTGGATCATCAGCTGCTGAGTTGATCTTTTTACCTGTTGTCAGGCGTTCTTGTCCAGTTTCAATCGCTTGTCTTGCTTCTGCCATAGCGAAAAGAATACCGCGTTGCGAAGCGCCTAAATTTACATCAAAACTCATGTTTTTTCTCCCTTTCTAGGATACTTTAGTTGTTATCAAAACCATTTCGATTTTGTTTTATATAAGAGTTTTATTTACATACAATTTTTATGCCAAAAAAAAATTGTTTATTATTCAATAAATTAAAAAAAATTATTCTTAGTACATAGCGATAAAAATTATTTTTGTTTTTCATGAGGTAGAATTTGCCGGCAAAAATTGCCTTATTTTTTGTTTGGTACTTTTTGCATATCCATTTTTGTCATGATGACCGTTTTTTGCTAATTTCAATTTTTCAATTTTTATTTTTTTTTGTTTAAAATCAAATGGTTAAATTTGGCATATGCTTTGCAATACCTATATATAGAGCACAGATGAATTGTGTTTGTAATTTAATAATAAGGCTTAAGAATGTCTGTAGCAATTGCAGAATTAACTGTTTCGATGAATCAGGATGCGTTTCATCCCAAAATAGAATCACAACAAAATAGTTTATTTGAAGATGCAATGCGCGAGATTTATGTACAAGATGGAATTTCTTCCCAAAAGGAAATTTTGACAGCGCAAAAATCAAATCTGAACGTGTCTGATCCATTGGTTGATAATGTTATTGATCCAACAATATTGGTTGGAAATTCAAAAGGTTTAAAGGTTGCAGCAACTCATATAGTGATTGAACAGCGATATGTAAGCACACAAGACCTTCCTAAGAAACTTTTAGAAGCGCAAAAAACGAAGCAGAATGTACCTGATCTATTGGTTGATAATGTTGTTGATCTAACAGAAGATCCAAAAATATTGGTTGAAAATTCAAAAGGTTCAAAGGTTGCAGCAACTCATATGGCGATTGAACAACAATATGTAAACACACAAGACTTTCCTGATTATCTAGAAAATGAGCTAAATTTCTTCGTAATTGATCAACAAAACAAAAAAAGTAGTGAATATATTAAAGACGCAACAAGAACTTTGGTGATTGAGCAAGAAGGTGCTTCTAATGAACTGGAAAGTGCTGTAATTTCTATTGCCCCTGAAAAGAAAGACATTAATATCAAAGATGCTTTTTTTGATGTTGGGAATTCAATAAATACTTTTGTAATCGATAATAACCATATTAAAGACTCAAATGTAGAATCAATTCCTTTTGTGGAAGGGCAACAGCCTAACCAAACAGAAGAATATCCTGATACTGCAATCATTAAAAATACGTCTTTTTTCGTTGAAATTCCTAAAGATTTTAGAGATTTGCACAATGGTAATGATGATAAAATGTTAGCGTTTTATCCGAATGCAAATTATATGCTTCATGAAAAAAATAATGTTGATCTTGAGGCTGATGATGTCACGATAAGTGATTTTAAAAAATTAGATCAATCTTTATTCCAATTGAATGATGCTGAATTCTTACTTCAAAATATAAAATTTCAAGATAATAAATTACCAATAAATGTTGAAAATGAAAAATTGTTGGAAGAAACTCCTCAAGCTGAAACTTTGAAACTGGTGAATCATCAAAATACAAATCAGCAATCAGTACAAAACAGAGAATCATCTGCAAAAATTGATGTGTTTCCAACGCCTACGATTTTAAGTGCTCCTGATAATTCAAAAGAATTTATACTAACAAGTCAAAGTAGTACGTTAAACCAAGCAAATGAACAAAATCAATCTATCATCGGCTTAAAAATTGGCAATATAACAAATCAAGATGGTGTTCAATCTCTTAAAATTTCTATTTTGCCTCAAGAATTAGGTACGATAAAACTTGATTTAAAAACGAATGCTGAAACAAAATTAACGGAAGCACATTTTACTTTCTCGAACCAAGATGGTTTTGATTTGTTTCAGGGGAATAGGCAAGATCTTTTGGTTCTTTTAGGGAAATCAGGCTTAGATATTCAACCTGATAAAGTTTCATTTGATCTTTTGAATTTTGCCGATTCTTCTTCTCAATTTGCGCATGAACACCCAAAAAATGATCAAGATTTGAATCAAAAAACACATTTTTTTAGAGGGGAAAATAACGAACCTTCGCTTGAGGAAATGAAACAAATTCAAAACAATGTCACAGCAACCTCATTGCTTAATTTAATGGTTTAGGAGTCAAAAATGCCAGGTCCAAATAATTTAACGAATGTTGCACCAAAATTATCAAAGGCTGAGTCTGTTGAATTACACAAAAAAAACATGATGGAACGAAGAGAACAATTGAAAAAGCAGGAAAAAGATACTTTTCAAATGATGATCAAGTCTATGGAATTTAGTAATCCTCTTGATGGTAAAGCTGTGAAACCTCAAGAAATAATGAAGTTAGCTCTTTCAACACAGGAAGCAGAAACTTTGATGCGCCGTCAAGAAATGGAATTTTCGTTATTTGAAATGTCGATGCAAAATAATGCAACGAACACTATTTCCTTAGTTGGAAAGTCAGTACGTGTAGAAGGTGATAAAGTGGCATTTGAAGACAAACCTGTTCACTTTGCGTATGAGGTTCCCAAAGGGGATCTTAAAGAGTGCACTATTATGATTTTGAATAATAACAACGATCCAGTTGCAACGCTTAAAGGTGAGTTAAAAGAAGGCATGCATCGTTTTGAGTGGGATGGATTGAATAAGGATAAGCAAAAAGTAGCTAAAGGTGAATATTCACTTTTAATTAATGGATCGAATAAACCGTCGGAACTGCGCGCTCTTAAAACATTTGTTTATGCACCGATTCAAGAAATTGAACCGCGCGATGGAGAGACTTTTATGTATGTCAAAATGATTGGTAAAGGTATTCAAAAATTACCATTTGAAGGTGATGGATCAATGTCATTTATTTCAGATACATCGAATAATACAATAGAAATAGCGGCCTAGGAGAAAAAAATGTCAACAGCATCAGTGAGTTTAAGTAATACGTTTTTAAAACTTCAAGAAATGCGAGATGGTGAATCTGCAAATTTGGGATTGAAGGGTGCCTATGGAACCGATGGAACTGAGATTAAATTTTCGACAATTGTAACAGGGTCAGCAAGTGGAGGTTCTGTTGTTTCAGGGATTAAAGCCACGCGTTCCAATACGACAAGCACTCAAGGTGCAATTGTAAGTACGGATGATATGCCCAATTCGAATTTTGCGGTATCTGGTGGTGATGGATTAGCAATTGTTCAGCGAAAAGATGGTGAAGGTACAGCCTATACAAATTTGACTGACTTTGTACAAAAAGCTGATGGTACTTATGAAAATAGTGCAGGTAATAAATTATTGGGGATTAAGTATAATGACGATGGGACATTACCATCTGTTATTTCGACTAATTTAGAAATTGTAAAAATAACTAATAATAGTTCAAGACCAATTCCCAGCACAAAAGTGGATGTTTCAATGCGTATTCCACCTAATCTTGATCCTGGTGTAGCAAACCCTAAATTTGAAGCGCAGGTTTACGGGTCTTTAGGTATTGCGCATACGATTACGTGTACTTTAACTAAAACGGGCGCTGGTGCTTGGAATTTAATACCAGTTGTTACAGGTGGTACGGTAACGAGTGCTTCTCCAATTGCTGTAACATTTAATAATAATGGAACGCTTGCGACTGTTGGTGGTGCTGCGAGTGGTGATGCTGCCCTTACTTTAGATTTTTCGGCTGTGGGTGAAACGAATAATCAGGTTGTTACTTTAAAGTTAGGAACACCAGGGGTGGATGCTGGTCTTATGCAAGTGGGTGAGACTGCTCTTGTTTTCAGCATTACGCCTGATGGTGCACCTGCAAGTGATGCTTTAACAAATTCCTTTGATCAGCAGGGCGTTATTTCTACACTTTTTAAAAATGGTACGCAACCACGAAAACAATATCAAATTGTTTTAGCAAAGTTTCCTGATTCGAATGAATTGGATAACATTGCAGGTACGGCTAAAATTCAAACAACTAAATCTGGTTTTCCAAGTTTTCAAATTCCTGGTCAAGGGAGTGTGGGTATTTTAGAGCCAAAACACCTAAAACAATCGAATGTTGATAGCACAGCAACATTGGTTAAATTAATGACAACGGCAACAGATGCAAGCTTGGTTTTGTCAGCCATGAGTACATCTTTTGATGCAGATAAAGAATTTACAAAACGTATGTAAGATAAGTGATATAAAATAAAAAAGGCCGCCATAATTAAAGGCGACCTTTTCTTCAGTTTAAAAATAACGAAATATTATTTTTTAGCTGTTTTTTTAGCTGATTTAGTTTTAACTTCTTCAGCTTTAACATCAGTTTTAGTGGCTTCTTCAGCAACTTTAACTTCTTCAGTAGCTTTAACTTCTTCAGCTGCAACTGGTGCAACTTCTTCAGTTGTTGTTACTGCAACTGGTGCTACTTCTTCTACTTTTGCGTCTGTAGCTGATACATCAGCTGTGAAAGCAACGATTGCTGCGAAAGCAGCTAAACGGATAAATTGTACCATGGTCTTCTCCATAAAGTTTAGGGTATTTATTTAGTCTCGACAATAAATGTCAGAAGACCGTACCAAATTCCAGAAATATTGTAAACAAATTTTAAGATGATTGTAAGCTGTTGCAAAAATGTTCTAATTTTTGTTTTTTGTTGTATTCTTCTGGCTTGTAATAAGGTAAACTGAGGTGTTAGATATAGATACACACCAAAATAAATAAGTGTGTGTCACGAAGAATTGAGTAATCTTAAGGGTCATCAACATTGCGTAATGTAAAATCAATGGCAAAATTTACACCCCCCATTCAAGATACGCCTTCCACGCTTAAAGATAAGGCGCATATGCTTAATCTTTATAAGGACATGCTTCTTATACGCAGGTTTGAGGAAAGGTCCGCTCAGCTTTATGGTATGGGTCTTATCGGTGGTTTTTGCCACCTATATATAGGCCAAGAAGCCATTGTTGTGGGCTTACAATCAGTCATGCAAGAAGGTGATTCGGTTATCACAAGTTATAGGGATCATGGTCATATGCTTGCATGTGGTATGGATCCTAAACGCGTCATGGCTGAATTAACCGGTAGACGTGATGGTTATTCAAAAGGCAAGGGCGGTTCAATGCATATGTTTAGCATTGAAAAACGTTTTTATGGCGGTCACGGTATAGTGGGTGCGCAAGTGCCTATTGGGACTGGTCTCGCTTTTTCCTATAAATATAATAATGAAAAAAATGTTTGCGTTACTTATATGGGTGATGGCGCTGTCAATCAGGGGCAAGTTTACGAAGCCTTTAATATGGCGGCCTTATGGAAATTACCTGTTCTTTATATTATCGAAAATAATCAATATGGTATGGGAACATCGGTTAAACGTGCGGCGGCAGGTGCGACTTTGTGTGAACGTGGTCAGCCTTATGGTATTCCAGGTGTTCGTGTTGATGGTATGAATATAATGGAAGTGCAAGAAAAAGGCAAAAAAGCGCTTGATTATATTCGCGCTGGAAAAGGGCCTTATATATTAGAGATGATGACGTATCGTTATCGAGGGCATTCTATGTCGGATCCAGCAAAATATCGCAGTAAGGAAGAAGTGTCTGTTTGGAAAGATGAGCGCGATCCAATTGAACATTTAAAGAATTATATACTTACTGAACAAATAGCAAACCAAGACGATTTTACCCTTATTGAAAAAGATCTTAAGGTATTGATGCAAGAAGTCGTTGATTTTGCACAAAATAGCCCAGAACCAGATGTTGATGAACTTTATACGGATATATTGACCCATGATCACGCATCACATAATGAATGAGCCTAAAAAAATAACCTTGCGCGAAGCCTTGCGAGATGCAATGGCTGAAGAAATGCGCCGAGATTCTAAAATTTTTTTAATGGGCGAAGAAGTTGGCTATTATCAAGGGGCTTATAAAGTAAGCCAAGGCTTGATTGATGAATTTGGTCCCAATCGTATTGTGGATACGCCTATTACAGAGCATGGATTTACAGGACTTGCAGTAGGGGCGGCTTTTGGTGGATTAAAACCTATTGTTGAATTCATGACTTTTAATTTTTCGATGCAAGCCATTGATCATATTATCAATTCTGCCTCTAAAACATTATATATGTCAGGTGGTCAGATTCAATGTCCGATTGTTTTCCGTGGACCTAATGGGGCGGCGTCACGCGTGGGCGCACAACATTCACAATGCTATGCCTCTTGGTATGCCCATTGTCCTGGCTTAAAGGTTGTAGCGCCTTACAGCGCAGAAGATGCCAAAGGATTATTGAAAGCAGCGATTCGTGATCCAAACCCCGTTATTTTCCTAGAAAATGAATTGCTTTACGGCAAAACTTTTGATATTTCAGATGATCCCGATTTAATTGTGCCCATTGGTAAAGCTAAAGTCGTACGTGAAGGCAAAGATGTCACAATCACAGCTTTTTCACTTATGGTTGAACATGCTTTACATGCCGCAGAAATTCTAGCTAAAGACAATATTTCGGTGGAAGTTGTTGATCTGCGAACCATTCGTCCGCTTGATGTGGATACAATCGTGCAATCGGTCAAAAAAACAAGTCGTTTGGTAAGTCTTGAAGAAGGGTGGCCTTTTGCAGGTATTGGATCAGAAATGTCAGCGCTTATGATGGAGCATGCTTTCGATTATTTGGATGCGCCTGTTGTGCGTGTCACAGGAAAAGATGTGCCATTACCGTATGCTGCGAATTTAGAAAAGCTTGCATTACCGCAAATAGACGATATCATAAACGCTGTAAAATCAGTTTGCTATAGTAAAATGACTTTGGATTGATACAGCGTTGCTGCCGCTCTCATGTAGGAAGAACTACACTTCGAGCGTTGCGTCTCGTCTGAATCTCAAAGCATTTCACTATAATTTCGTTGGAGTTTTTTATGCCTATTACCATACTGATGCCAGCTTTATCACCAACAATGACCGAAGGTAACCTTGCCAAATGGCATAAAAAAGAGGGTGATAAGGTTAAAGCAGGTGATCTTATTGCTGAAATCGAAACAGATAAAGCTATTATGGAAGTTGAGGCTGTTGACGAGGGTATTTTAGGACGGATATTGGTGCCTGAAAAAACTGAAAACGTCAAAGTAAATCAAGTGATTGCGCTGATTTTAGAAGAGGGCGAAGCAGCAAGTAGTCTAGATGATTTTAAAGTTGCTCAAGAAGCCACACCAAAAGCACCCAATACAGCTGATATTGTTGTATTGAATCAAGTGTCTACTCAAAAAACATCAGTCATCAATACTCAAGAAAATCGTATTTTTGCAAGTCCTTTAGCGAAACGCATTGCGTCTCAAAAAAATATTGCGCTTGATGCTATTCAAGGCTCTGGTCCTCATGGACGCATTATTCGTCAAGATGTTGAAAATTATAAGCCCTTACAAAAAACAACAAATGCTTCCGCAGAACTTATTCCGCATACATTAATGCGTAAAACAATCGCCAAAAGATTGGTGGAAGCAAAATCAACAATTCCTCATTTTTATTTGACACTTGATTGCGATATTACAGATTTGGTGGCACTTCGCGCTCAGTTTAATGCATTGAAAGAAGATCAAAAAATCTCGATTAATGATTTTTTAATCCGTGCGTCAGCGCTTGCTTTACAGAAGGTACCAGAGGTTAATGCGTCGTGGTCTGATGAGGGTATAATTCGCCATCCAACATCTGATGTATCGGTTGCAGTTTCTGTGCCTAATGGGTTGATAACGCCCATTATTTTTAATGCACACGATCGCAATGTATCTGATATTTCAGTGCAGATGAAAGATTATGTAGTACGCGCAAAACTGAGTAAATTAAAGCCTGAAGAATATCAAGGGGGGACCTTTAGCCTTTCCAATTTGGGTATGTTTGGCATCAAAGATTTTGCAGCGATTATCAATCCGCCACAATCGGCTATTTTAGCTGTGGGCGCTGGGATTGAAATGCCTGTTGCTAAAAATGGTGCCATTGTGATTCGTTCGATGATGTCATGTACTTTATCGGTTGATCATCGTGTTATTGATGGATCGATGGGTGCTCAATTTTTAGCCACATTCAAGAATCTTGTTGAAAATCCACTTTCGTTGCTTTCCTGAGGATCCCATGACAAAAATGAATATGGAACAATTTGATCTAATTGTCATTGGGGGCGGTCCTGGTGGCTATGTGGCGGCGATTAGAGCGTCCCAATTAGGTCTTAAAACAGCGTTGATTGAGCGCGCACATCTTGGTGGAATCTGCTTAAATTGGGGTTGTATCCCAACTAAAACATTGCTTCGAAGCGCTGAAATTTATCATTTGATGCATCGTGCCGATGAATTTGGCCTCCATGCTTCAAATATAGGCATAAATTTAGAAAAAATTATTGATCGCTCGCGTCACGTTGCCAAGCAATTAAGCACAGGCATTCAACATCTATTGAAGAAAAATAAAGTCACGATTTTTGAAGCACATGGTAAATTGGCAGGCGCTGGATTAATTGATTTAGAAGATAGCAAAACAAAAGAAAAATTTCAGTTAAAAGCCAAAAACATTATATTAGCGACAGGCGCGCGTGCGCGTATTTTGCCAGGGTTTGAACCAGATGAAGACAAAGTCTGGACCTATAAAGAAGCCATGACCCCCAAAAGATTACCCAAATCAATGATTATTATTGGCAGTGGGGCGATTGGTATCGAATTTGCAAGCTTTTACAATGATTTAGGCGTGAAAGTTCAAGTGATTGAAGCACTTGAGCGGGTTGTGCCATCAGAAGATCATGAAATATCTGATATTGCAGGAAAATTGTTCCAAAAAAACGGTATTAAGATTCATCTGTCCTCGAAAGTCACAAAGATTGTCAAATCTGCTAAAGATGTTGAAATTTTTATTGAACATTTGGGCAAAGAAACATCGATTAAAGCAGACGTTGTTGTGTTGGCAATTGGTATTGTGGCTAATACAGAAAATTTAGGTCTTGAAAAAACAAAAATTAAAGTCGAAAAAAACAACATCGTTACGAATCAATTTTTGCAAACAGATGAACCTAGTATTTATGCGATTGGTGATTTGGTAGGCACACCTTGGCTTGCCCATAAAGCCTCGCATGAAGGTATTTTAGCAGTTGAGCATATGATGAAATTACCCAATCTGCATACGATTGATCCCATGAATATTCCAAAATGTACTTATGCGCGGCCACAGATTGCGTCCATTGGTTTAAATGAAAAACAAGCGCTTGAAAAACATAAAAAAATTAAAGTTGGGCGTTTTCCGTTTATGGCGAATGGTAAAGCGATTGCGATGGGTGAAACCGATGGAATGGTCAAAACTATTTTTGATGAACAAACAGGGGCGTTACTTGGGGCGCATATGATTGGTGCAGAAGTCACTGAACTTATTCAAGGTTTTGCGATTGCGATTGGTCTTGAAACAACGGAAGAAGATTTGATGCGGACAATTTTCCCACATCCAACTCTTTCAGAAATGATGCATGAATCGGTACTCTCAGCCTATGGGCGTGCAATACATATTTAACTGCCAATCTTATGGGCAAATTCGTCGTCAGCTCTACACTTCTGGTACTCATGTACGAAAAAGTACACTCCGTTCCGGTTCTCGAGCTTTCTAGACTTTGCCTCATAATCTAGACAGTTGATTTGGAAAAAACATTGCAAGTATATCAAAGGAATTAAAATGACAATTTTAAAAAAACCAGATTGGATTCGTGCAAAAGCGCCTCAATCAGAAGGTTTTTTTGAAACACAGAAATTGATGCGTGGCTTAAAGTTAAACACGGTTTGCGAGGAAGCAGCGTGTCCTAATATCGGTGAATGTTGGTCAAAAAAACATGCAACAATCATGATCTTAGGAAGCATTTGTACGCGTGCTTGTGCTTTTTGTAACATTGATACAGGAAAACCTGATCTGCTTGACCCGCACGAGCCAGAACGCGTGGCAGAAGCTTTAAAAGGCCTTCAATTGCATCATGTTGTGATAACGTCTGTGGATCGTGATGATCTTGAAGATGGTGGGGCGAACCATTTTGCGCGTGTGATCCAAGAAATTCGTAAATCTTCGCCCAATACAACGATTGAAGTTTTAACGCCTGATTTTTTGCGCAAAGAAGGGGCGTGCGATATTGTTATTCACGCAAAACCTGATGTGTATAACCATAATTTAGAAACAGTGCCTAGGCTTTATCAAACGGTTAGACCAGGTGCGCGTTATTTTAATTCGTTAAGATTATTGAATCGCGTAAAAGAAGTTGATCCTGCAATGTTCACGAAATCTGGGATTATGGTGGGCCTTGGCGAGGGTAAAGAAGAAGTCTTACAAGTCATGGATGATCTACGATCCGCACAGGTTGATTTTTTAACGATAGGACAATACTTGCAACCAACGCCAAAACATCATATAGTTGATCGTTTTGTAACGCCTGAAGAGTTTGAATATTATAAAAAAATGGCTTATGGTAAAGGATTTTTGATGGTGTCATCTTCGCCTTTAACGCGGTCATCGCATCATGCAGGTGATGATTTTATAAAACTTAAGCAAGCAAGATTAGAAAAATTGAAACAATTATCGGTTGTGTAATGCCAGTCTACTCAGACAGAAGAATGTTACCATATAGACCAGATCAGATGTATGATCTTGTTTTAGACGTTGAAAATTATCCAGATTTTTTACCATGGTGTAAATCATGTCAAATTACATCTGAAGCAGCAGACGAGATTTTTGCTGATGTAACGATAGGTTTTAAGTTTTTTAGCGAGAGCTTTTCATCAAAAGTAACGTTTCAATCTCCCGAGCAAATAAATGTCACTTATTTAAGTGGGCCTTTTAAATATTTACGTAATACATGGAAATTTACACCCTCGATTCAAGATGGTGTTACATTTTGTATTGTTGACTTTAATATTGAGTTTGAATTTAAATCACGCATTTTGCAAGGTTTAATTCAAGGTGTGTTTAGTGAGGCTGTTCAAAAAATGGTTCGCGCTTTTGAAACACGTGCTGAAAAATTGTATAATTTTGCTATGTAGGCAGAAAAAAAATCAATCTAGCGGACATTTTTTTTATACATGTTTTTTTCCTTTTTATAGTTCTAACGAAAAACCACGGAGCTTTTCCCGTGGAGTTTCATATAAAATTAAATTTTAATTATTATTATAATTTTCATTTATGATATTGTCATCAATAATCATTTCGTCATCTTCCTGATCTTCAATTATAAAGGCTTCATGTATAAGGATTGCTTTGGCGCCTTCCCGGGTTAATGTTGCATGGTTCCCAATTTTACAAGGATTTTCTGTAAAATATTTTTCCCAATTTTTTTTGCCTATCATTAATTTTTCATTTATTAAATAAGCGCATATTTCCCCTGTTATAAAAGGTCTTAACATTTTGTTTTTCTTTATTTTCTTTTTAACATTTTGTAAATATTCTTCTTTTTCTTCTTTTGGCACATCCCGTTTAAATTGTTTGTTATAATCCCGTTGATCTTCTTGTGTTTCGGCGGCTTCAAAAACCCAATTGATCATAAGGTCGGGGGTAACAAGATCATAAAATGTTTGTAATACATTCCATTTGTTGCCATAAAAGACATCTTGTTGTTGATTAGGGCCAATTCGTTCATAAAAAGATGTAATGGCGGTGCTTAGGCCTAATATTGGTTTTAATGCATCACGATATTTACTTATTAAATGCACGTTTTGATTATTATTAAATCCTTTTTGTAAAATGGTTATTGTAAAATATTCATTTTTTTTGGCGGCTAAAAAACGTTTTAAATTATATTTGAAATCATTGGTGTAATATTGCCCCTGTGCTGCATAATTTACAGAATTATTTCCTTCAGATTGACCTGTTGCACAATGGAGAAGACCGCCTGCAAGCGTTGTAAATTGCAATGCTTTTATGTCTAGATCTTCTTCATTAAGAATGGATTGTAAGTTAAAAGTAAGTGATTTTTGTGTATCGGGAATTTGTTCGGGATACATCTGTAAAATTTCAACATCGTCTTGTGCAATTAATCCATAAAGTGTATTGATATATTTCAGTAAGCGAGGGATAAGAGATAAATGTATTTTTTCAGCGTTAGATATTTCTTGTTCATCATATGTTTCGTCATCATTACTTATAATTTCGTAACAAACATAACCTGGTTCATTTGTATTATGTAAGTTAAGTTGGGTTATAATTTGATTTAAAGTGTCGCACATTTCTTGATGACTGAATATTTTATCTACAATGATTTCGGGTAATGTGTTCGAAGCAAACTGTTTATGGTTAATACGTGAAGAAAATTCGTCCATGAATTCAAGTACATCTTTTTCTGTTTTTGTTTCTGTTAAGATTGGTTTATTTAATTGAATAGAATTTTTGAAATATTTTCGTAATTCTTTTTTGCCTAATGCAGTCCCATTTTCGCCTTTATGCATTAGATTTGGGTTATTATTTAGATTTAATTCAGATAATGTTTTTATTTTTCTTAAAGATGAAGGTGCAAAAGTGAGTAAATTATCATGAAGGCGGAGCTCTTTTAAATTTGATAACATTCCTATTGTATTTGGTATATGTTTAAGCTTATTACGCCCTAAGTAAAGAGAATTTAATTTTGTTAAATTTTTTATAGTGTCGGGTATTGTTTCAATTTGATTGTTGTAAAAACTCAGTTTCTTTAAGTTGATAAGGTTACCAATTTCATCTGGTATCTCTTTGATTTGATTGCAGGCAAGGTAAAGTGTATTTAAGTTGGTTAAATTAGTTATAGCTTCAGGAAAATTTGTAAGTTTGTTTTCTCCAAGATAAAGTTCTTCTAATTGATATAATCTTCTTATATTATCAATGGTTTCGTCTATTTGATTATTGTAAAGGTTGAGTATTCTTAACCTATTGGGATTTCCAATTTTAATGGGTAGAGTTTTAATTTGATTATCGTTAAGATAAAGTTCTTGTAAGTTTCTTAAAGCGGGTATTGCTTCAGGAAAGGTGGTAAATTTGTTTCCTCCAAGATAAAGCTTTGCTAAAGATTCTAACTTTTTTATAGTATTAGGTATTTCTTCAATTTGATTGTTATTAAGACTGAGTGTGTATAATTTTGTTAAATTACTAATTTCGTCAGGTATGGTGTTGATTTGATTGTCGCTAAGATTAAGATCGTTTAATTGAGGTAAAGAGAGTATTGCTTCAGGAAAGCATATGAATTTGCATAGTACACGACACTTTTTTAATTTGATCTAAGGTATTGATTTTTTATAAGAAAACATAGTACAGACAAGATACAAAAAAAGGAGCTGTACAATGATAAAAATGAATACCTTAGATCAAGCAATAAATAATCACTTCGACTGGCATCCGTCAAGAAAAAAATTCTTGAAAGAAACAATTGTATCGGCAATTAGAACAAGTCATGTTTATTATAAAAAATTAGTAGAGTATGTAAATGGAGATGCAAAAGAGGACTCAAAAAAAAGACAAATGCAAAGATTTATGCAAAAACAAGATATTGATTACACTCAGGCTGGAAAAATAATAATCGAATTACTAAATTTAAAAGATAATTTTATTTTAGCTATGGATCGAACAAATTGGAAATTTGGAAACAAAGAAATAAATTATCTCGTCATTTCTGCAGTATATGAATCAACATCTATTCCATTGGTTTGGAAAGAACTTGATAAAAAAGGAAATTCCAATACAGAAGAACGGATAGGGATTGTTTTAGATCTATTAAAAATAATTGATGTTAATAAAATAAAGATTCTTATAGGTGATAGAGAGTTTGAAGGAGAAGAGTGGTTTAAATTTTTACAAGAAAATAATATTAAATATCTTGTAAGATTAAAATCATCACATTTATTAAGACATTTCAATGGTGGAAAAATGCAAGCAGGAAAAATATTTGAATATTTATCTAAAAATGAGATTGAATCTCGAAAGGATAAAATATTAGGTGTTTCTAGTTTAATTGCTGTAAAAAAATTAAAGTCAGGATTGCTTATTGTGTGTACAAATAATTTAAATTTAAAAGAGAAAGAAATATTAAAATCTTATAAAGAAAGATGGAAGATTGAGACTCTTTTTAAGAATACAAAAACAAAAGGTTTTAATATAGAAGAAACGCATTTAAAGGAAACAAAAAAACTTGAAAAACTTTTTCTTATAATAACAATAGCGTGTGTTGTTTCTATATTAACAGGAAAGATTAGAAATAGCCTTGAAAAAATAAAAATAAAAAATCATGGCAGAAAATTATATTCTTTATTTACTTATGGTATTGATTTTATAAAAAATAATATTTCATTTGAAAAAATAAATCGATGTAATTATGTTAATTTTTTGCTAGCATTTGTTATAGATTTAATTGGTTAAAAGTGTCGTGTACTATGCTTTTCCATACAAAATTCTCCTGCGGCATTTTGGTACAAAAACTAAATGATACTTACAGTCCCATTTAGAATGACTAAGGCTTTCGTATGATGATATATTACTCATGTGTAAGATCCTTTCTGACCGTCAAGCCGAAATGG
>JAUXUR010000023.1 GCA_030680745.1 Alphaproteobacteria bacterium | reverse complement strand
CATCCGCACGATTAATTTGTAATGCCTCAAAATAAAGAGGATCATCATTTTCTTTCGTTAATGTTACATATACTTTTTCAGGAACTATATTGTTCTCTCCTGATATAGTGTTCCATCCTGTAATGGAAAACATTTTATGATCACCCATCAAAACTTCCTTAGCAACATCAAGATTTCCTTGGCATTGTACATTTGAAACTTCTTGTTTGCTATCTACAAGCTGATTTTCAGGAATTAAAATGTAACAATTATGAACCATTCCTATTTTCCATTGCCGATTATATGATACCCATTCAATAATGTTATTAATTGCTGTGATAGGACATTGAACATCATTAGGTAATAAAACTATTGCACCTAGTTCGCTCTCTTTAATATAATTTTCTGGATTCTTGGAAACTAAATCATATTCTTTAAAAAATCTAGGTACAGTAACAGTAATAACCCTTGGTACAGTAAAAGATTTACGTTCTGATAGATATGAGAGGGAAGAGCTATAAAGGTTTCCAAAAGCAATAAAATATTTTTTATCAGGAACTTCTCTTTTTAAGATTTGTGAGACAGCATAATCTCGTGAATTTTTTTTATCAAATTTTTGTTTAACTGAATCTAAATAATCTTCCGAGAAACAGTAATAATTAAATCCAATCATAATTAATGCTAGAGGAAAAACGATTATTTTTTTACTTACATAGCTTTTTAAGATATGGCCTATTGATAATGAAATTGCATAAATTATAAAAATTACATTTGCGGTTTGGTAATAGGTATGTACGATATGAAGATTAGGGAACAAAAATAATGGAATAAATCCCATTAACAAAGAAACAACAACTATAAATTTTATTTGATTTTTAGCATTAGAAAACAAGGCAAATAACAAAATTGCAATGCCAATGATTCCGGATAAATTTTGTTTAAATATTCGTTCCCATATCACCTTGATATACAAATCGGATGATAGCCTATGATTTAAGGTTCCCCAATTCCAATTTGTAAGGGCTGATGACGTTAATTGTGAACCTAACGGATTTAACTCTTTTATTTGATCAGTATAAAATGTCCAGGCAACACTTAGAAAAAAAATCAATCCGAAACAAAATATAAAGAAGAGGTTTTTTTTACTTAAAAAAATATCTGTTAAGGAGGTTGACTTTTTTATTTGTAAAAATAAAAAAACAGATCCTAAAATAAGCAGTATTGGCAAACCAGTTGTTGCTTTTTGAAGCATTGCTAAGGTCATAAAAATAACAAAAAATACAGAATTTCTAAATAAGTTCTTCTCTTGAGATATGTCTATGAAGTATTTTATAGAAACTATAGAGAAAAAAATAGCTGCTGTTTCAATCATAAAGGTGCGTCCCCAATAAAGGTATAATGGACTTGAAAAAAGAAGCGCTACAAATATATAGAAAACCAATTGAGAAATATTTAGATTTTTAGTAATAGATCTCACGGGAATAAGACAAAGTGCTAAAAATATAAAACTAACAATACGACCTACAGCATCTAATGAGATATTTGTTAATTTCGATACGAGTGCCACAATGTACTGGTAGATTGGAAACTCAAACGGTATGCTCCAAGGTGGTCCTGCAATCGGCGTTTCATATGCAAAACTGAAGCCATTTTGTATTAACCAATAAGCCGTAAGTGCTGTTTGTGTTTGTCTAAACGAATACTGGTCTAAAGGAATTTGCTGCGCATATTGAATAGCAATATATAAAGCATAAAAAAAACAAGACAGAGCCAATGTAATAAAAATTAACAACTGAATTTTAGATTTTTGAACTTCTTTTAACAACAAAACATTCCTTAGCAAATTTAAAATCATATATCCATCTTTTTAAAGACAAAATTTGGTAAATTACGAATAACCATCATAATCAAACCCCATTTGGCAGGCGCATAAACAACTGATTTACCCTTGTTTATACCATGAGTTATTAGATTTGCAACATCTTCTACATGAGCGAGATTGCCACCTTTTCCTTTTAAATGTGCTGTCATAGGCGTATCAGTTGGTCCTGGTTTAACCAAAACAACTTTGACCTCACTTTTTGCAAGGGCTAGGCGGTGTTGAAGTCCCTGCGCAAATCTTTCAACAAGTCCCTTTGCCGATCCATAAATATAATTTGATTTTCGTCCTCGATCTCCTGCAACAGAACCAATAATAGCCAAAATACCCTTATTCACACGCTCCATATGCGCAACAAAGGCTTCTGCAAATAATATAGGGGAGATTCCATTTATGACTAATGCGTCATGACAATCATTTAGATTCTTCTGACAAACTTCTTGATCAGGCAAAGATCCATGGGCAATCAAAACAATATGAATGGGACCTTCTGCTATAATGCCATCTACAACCTGACGGATAGACAATGGATCAATAAAATTTGTTTCAAGTACGCGAATAGTGGAATGGGGGCTACGGACGCGTAAATCTTGAGCAACTTTTTCTGTCTTGAGACGATTTCGGCCAACTAAAGTTAAGTCAATATTAGCGTCTTTAACCCACAAACGCGCGCAATTTTCAGCAATCGCTGAAGTAGCTCCAATAATAACTATTCTTTTTTTATTTTCGGACATCATTAACTTCCCATAAGTCGACGCGACATCGCAGAACTAATGCCTGGATCACGATATTTCATAAATTCTTGAAGACGTGGATAACCCATCTCGAATAGATCTCGAGGCATTCTCGAATCTTTAGCGCAATACAGGCGACCACCAGCTTCTCGCACGATAGCATCCAAACGATCAAATAATTTCAAAGTGCAAGCACCCTTATTTGGAAAATCTAAAGCTAATGTTACGCCCGGTTTTGGAAAACTCAACATACCAAAAGATTCACGATTAGCAAAGGTTTTAAGAACTGCAAGAAATGAGCCTTCACCTGAACGCGAGATCTCACTTAACATTGCCTGCACAGCATCACGTCCAACTTCACGCGGCACTACACTTTGATATTGATAAAACCCTTTTGGTCCATACAATCGATTCCATTGAAGCAGATTATCAAGAGGATAAAAAAAGGGTTCATAATGAACAATACTTTGTCCACTCGTCAATTTTTTCAAATTATAATAAAGCATATTAAATGGACGTAAAGATAGGCGATTAACAAACGAAATAGGCGGTACTAAAGGAACAGCCAATTTTCGTCCTTTTGGCGCTAAACGATTACCACCATCGATAGGATTACCGCGCATAAATATGCCTCGACCACCACCTCCGGATATGCAATCAATCCAAGAGACTGTATGCTCCCACCCAACTTCAGAAGCGTCAGATAAATTAAAAAACTCATCCAAATTTTTATACGGAACAGTCTGAGTATCCAACCAAGGACCTACCACTCTACGCAGTTGAATTTCAACTTCAGTAATAATGCCGGTAAGTCCCAGTCCCCCTATTGTAGCTGCAAACCAATCAGGTTTAAGTTCAGGTCCACATTCAATGATTTCGGCATTAGTACGCACAATTTTAATCCATTGAATATGATCACCAAAAGAACCACAAATATGATGGTTTTTGCCATGGACATCATTAGCAATAGCCCCACCTACCGTCACAAGTTGTGTTCCTGGCGTTACTGGTAGAATCCATCCTCTGGGAATAACAAGTCGCTGAATATCACGCAACAACACGCCTGCTTCACAAATCAATTTTCCATTTATTTCATCAAAATAGATAAAACGATCTAATCCAGTTGTATTCCATAAAACACCCTCTGGATTTAAGCAGACATCTCCATAACTTCTTCCCATACCATAACAAATACCTTTTTTATTATTCTTCAGTTGATTATCTAATTGATAACGATCTGACAGATGACAAACATCATGTTCCCAGCTCCCTAACCTGCCCCATGATGATATTTTTACCAAGGCCAACCTACCGCACCAATTATAAGTACAATAGAAAATACAACACCTGTGATTAAGCTTGCTTTATCTTTCACAGCAAAGACCAAAGGATCGTCATGCATGTTTCCCCGATGGGCTTGCATCCACATCCAACTGACCCAATATAAAATAATTGGCACTGTTGCCCAGATGAGTTCTGGAATAGCATATAATCTTATAATGTCATCACTTTGAAGATAAAGCGCTAAAACAAGTACAGAAACGTAGCCCGAAGCTAAACCTTGTATTCTAATAAGCGGTGCATCAGAAGTAAAATAGCCACGTCCAGCTATTTTTTCCTTACCACTAAGTATTTGAACTTCTAATTCTGCGTAGCGTTTAACAAAGGCGAGTGACAAAAATAAAAATATAGAAAACGCAAGCAACCAAAAAGACATACCTAGACCGGCTGCTGCAGTACCTGCTATAACGCGCAAGGTATACAACATCGCTAGTGTAATACAATCAATCAATACGATTTGTTTTAGTTTAAACGAGTAAGCGCATGTCAAAATAAAATAAACCATCAACCATGGAACGAAGTCACCATTTACATATTGTGCTAATCCCAAACTAATGAGAAAGAGTAAAGGCGCAAGAATAATACCCATCCAAGCAGGAACAATACCTGAAGCAAAAGGTCTTTTGCATTTACGTGGATGCTGCCGATCACTGTCTAAGTCTAACAAATCATTGATAATATAAACAGATGAAGCGCAAAGACTAAATGAGAAAAAAGCTAAAATGAGAGAAAACCAAGTTTCTGAGTCAAAAATTTGATGCCCTGCAAAAAAAGGTATAAATAAAAGAGCATTTTTAAGCCATTGGTGAACACGTAACACCCTTAACCAAACACCAATACCTAATGAATGTGAAGAAAATATTTCTTTAACTTCACAATTTTTTGCTGCTTTTTTGGCTAAACCAGATGATCCATTTACAACAATAGCGTGACGGGCTTTTTTCCACACAAATAGATCAGCGTTGGAATTACCAGCATAATCAAAACCCGCATGTCCAAAACGTTGTTCAAGAGCTTTTGCTTTATTTTTTCCAGCAAGATTAATTACACCATCGCTTGCTATAACTTCTTGGAATATACCTAAATGCTTTGCAATAGAATTTGCGATAGATAGATCGGAAGCCGTACACAAAATTAATTTTCTTCCAATATTCCGCTGATTTTTCAACCAGTTCAATAAATCCATATCGTATGGCAATGTGCTTGGATCAAAATTTGACTGTGCTGACAAATATTGTTTTAGTTTGGCTTTTCCTTTAAAAAACAAATAATATAAAATTAAAAATATCACAAATGGATTAGAGCGCACTGCCTTTAAAGCAGATTCATGAAGCATATCAGTGCGAATAAGAGTTCCATCAAGATCAACTATTAATGGGTGTAAATTCAAACAAAATCTCCTGCTAAATTTATAAGAATCTTACTGATTAAGGTGACATTCATCTTTGTATAAACAATTCTATTTCATCATTAAACAAAAATTCAATAGAAATAATCGGATTATTTTTCATAAGATTTTTTTGTTTATATTATTAGTGATATACAACTTATCTATATTTTATTGTTTTACCAAATTTATACAACATGTTAATAAAACGATATGCGTTACACAAGCAGTAAAATTTTGAGTGCCTTTTTTCATTAACAAATCAGGAGCTTTGCAGATTATTTCACCAGTGTCAATAATATCATCTACTATAATACACTTTTTTCGAATAATATTACCAATGACTTTACTGACATGGGCCACATTCAAATAGGAAGCGCAAAAAACAAAGGTATGGATATACACACTAGATCTATTATTATGTTAATAATTTAAAGCTTGCAGCACATAAAACAATGGCTAAAATAATTTTAAGCCAATCATCTTTAAATCTTTTTGCAGATATTCCACCAATATAAGCGGCCGGTATGGATCCTAATAATAAATTGCCAAGCAATGTAAAATCGACGCCCCCCATCCATAAATAGCCAATTCCTGCAACAAGCGCTAAAGGAATTGCATGCGAAACTTCTGTACTAATAAGCTTGTAAGGGGTTAATCGAACGGGATAAAGATAGAATAAAATAACAGTGCCTAAAGATCCCGCACCTACGGATGTCAACGTTACTAATGTGCCAAGAGCACCGCCGGCGCCTATGGTAAGAGGCTTCTGAAGAGATCTAAATCTTGATATATTTAAATTTCTAAATACAATAACCTTTTTTTTCAACCAATTAGATATCACTAAACCAATTGCCGTTATAAGAATCACAATACCAATAATTTTAGGAATGATGCCTGCAGATTTTTCTAAAACACCCATAGATATAGCAAATAGAACAATTAAAGCGGCGGGTATTGATCCCAACCATAATCTTCTTACGATAACCCAATCTATTTGTTTGTTCTTATTATAGGCGAGTAAAGCAGAACTCTTTGTAATGGCGGCATACCATAAATCAGTTGCTACGGCAGCAATGGGATTTATATTAAAAAAAAGGAGTAATATGGGAGTCATAAGAGCCCCACCACCAACACCTGTTAGGCCTACGATAAAGCCTGTAAAAGCGCCAGCGCCAACATACATCCAGTCAATAATCATCGATTTACTCGCATAGAAAAGGCTTCAGCGATGAAATGTGGATTCTCAAATTCAGATTTTCCATATAAAAGAGGCGTTCCATCAACCAAGTTAACCTTGCCGCCCGCTGCCATAAGAACAGCTTGACCTGCTGCTGTGTCCCATTCCATCGTTCGACCAAATCGTGGGTATAAATGTGCTATACCTTCTGCTATTTGACAAAATTTCAAAGAAGAGCCAGCCGGTACAAATTCGTATTTTTTATAATCTGCTAAGAAAGATTCCATGATGGATGCATCTCCATGAGAGCGACTTCCAACAACTTTTAAAATACTTTCATTCTGTATAGCTTCTTTTAAAGCAACTTGAATAGGTGTTTTAATTTCAGGGGAATCTAGGTTTAATTTAAAAGCACCTTTGCCTACGATACCTGCATAACATATACCCAGAGGTGGCGCACAAACAACACCTAGAATAGGATTACCATTTTCAATTAAGGCAATGTTTACAGTAAACTCACCGTTACGATTGATGAATTCCTTTGTGCCGTCTAAAGGATCAACCAACCAAAATAAAGTTGTGTTTGAAGTAGCATAATGTTGATGTGTATCTTCTTCAGAAACAATGAGAACATCTGGTGTTAGTTGAGAGAGCCCCTTAACAATGATTTCATGTGCCTCTGTATCAGCTTTTGTTAAAGGTGAATCATCAGACTTTATCGTAACATCAATTGGTCCATTATAAATTTCAAGAACACGTTTAGATGCTTCTAAAGACAGTTCAATTACCTTATTAAGAATAAAATTATAATCTATTTTCATTTTACAAAATTTTTCTATCATTTAATAGGTTGATAACAATAGTCGATAATGTATCAACAGAATGAAGATTTGTTTCTAATCTTAAATCTGGTGTTCTCGGCACTTCATAAGGACTGCTAATGCCTGTAAAGTTAGGTATCTCTCCTGCACGTGCTTTTTTATATAATCCTTTTACATCACGGCTTTCAGCAATTTCAAGAGGTGTATCGACAAAGATTTCCATAAAATTATCAGCGCCAATGAGTGTACGGGCCATTTCTCGTTCAGATCGATAGGGTGAAATGAATGAAACCAATGCAATTAATCCAGCATCTACCATTAATTTTGCAACTTCAATAATGCGTCGAATGTTTTCAACACGATCTTGCTCTGTAAAGCCAAGGTCTCGGTTTAATCCACGTCGAATATTATCACCATCCAAAAGAATGGTATGTTTACCCAATAGATGAAGTTTTTTCTCAACACAATTAGCAATCGTTGATTTGCCAGAACCAGAAAGGCCTGTAAACCAAAGAACATGAGGTTTATGATTCTTAAGACTAGATCTTGCCGATGGGTCAATTGTTACGTTTTGCTGATGCACGTTTGTGGATCTGCGCAAGGAATGTGTAATCATGCCTGCTGCTACAGTTTCATTCGTGATGCGATCTATTAGAATAAATCCGCCTAATGTTCGATTTTCTTCATAAGAAACAAAAGCAAGCGGACGATCTAAGACTAAATCACATAATCCAATTTCATTAAGATGAAGATCATGAACGGCGATATGTTTTAAATCATTAATATCAACGCGATATTTTGGTTTGTGGATCGTGGATAAAGCAGTTGCTGTGCCGTGTTTAATGATATATTGACGCCCTGGGATTAATGGTTTTTCACTCATCCAAAGAAGTTGTGCTTCAAATTGATCTGCAATCTCACAGGATTGATCACCTGAAACCAATACGTCCCCACGGGAAATATCAACTTCATCATTCATTGTAAGTGTGATTGATTGACCACTTATTGCTATAGGTAAATCACCATCATAGGTAACAATTTTTGCAATGCTTGTTTCTTTGCCAGAAGGTAAAACCGTAATACGGTCGCCAGGTTTTACAATTCCAGAGGCAATGCGTCCTGAAAATCCACGAAAATCTAAATTAGGACGATTAACCCATTGAACAGGCATACGAAAACAGGATGTATTTTTTTGTTCTGTAAGATTAATTGTTTCTAAATAATCAAGAAGCGTTTGTTTTTTATACCAAGGCATATTGGCAGAAAGATCAACAACATTATCGCCCTTTAGGGCAGATACGGGAATAGCTTGGATAGTGATATTCTTTGATTTTAAGCCAAGATTTTCATCAAGAGAATGTATAAAACTTCTGTACTCATTTTCAATGCGATTAAAAACATTTTCGTCATAATCAACCAAATCCATCTTATTGATGGCAAGTACAATATGTTTTACACCCAACATCGATACGATGAAACTGTGACGACGTGTTTGAGTAAGAACACCTTTGCGTGCATCAATCATCACAATCGCCAGATCAGCTGTAGAAGCGCCTGTTGCCATATTACGTGTATATTGTTCATGACCTGGTGTATCGGCGACAATAAATTTTCTTTTAACAGTTGAAAAAAATCTATAGGCCACGTCAATGGTAATGCCTTGCTCACGTTCGGCTGATAATCCATCCATCAACAAAGCTAAATCTAAGGCTTCTCCAGTGGTACCAAATTTTTGGCTATCAGCAGAAAGCGCTGTTAATTGATCTTCAAAAATCATCTTTGTTTCATATAACAGACGTCCAATGAGACTTGATTTGCCATCATCAACGGATCCGCATGTAATGAACCGCAATAATCCTTTTGTTTCATGAACATGGAGATATGTCTCGATATCTGCGTTTTGGTCTGTTTCAATGTCGAAAGCAGGAACTGAAAGTAAAGAGGCTGAAATAGGCATTAGAAATATCCTTCTTGCTTTTTCTTTTCCATAGAGGCGGCACTGTCATGATCAATCATTCGCCCCTGTCTTTCGGATGTGGTTGTCAAAAGCATTTCCTGAATTATTTTAGGTAATGTATCAGCATCAGATTCGATGGCGGCTGTTAGAGGATAGCATCCTAATGTTCTAAAACGTACTTGGCGTAATTGAGGTTTTTCATCCTGGTGAAGCTTCATACGTTCATCATCTACCATAATCAACCCACCATTTCGTTCAACAACAGGCCTTGGGGCGGCAAAATACAAAGGAACGATTTCAATACCTTCTTTATAAATATATTGCCAGATATCTAATTCTGTCCAATTTGACAGAGGAAAAACACGAAAACTTTCGCCTTTGTTTTTACGTGTATTATATAGATTCCATAATTCGGGACGCTGTCCTTTAGGGTCCCAGCGATGTTGATCGCTTCGGAATGAGAAAACACGTTCTTTTGCGCGTGATTTTTCTTCATCACGTCGTGCGCCGCCAAAAGCTGCATCAAATTCGTATTTATCTAATGCCTGTTTGAGTGCAGCTGTTTTCATAATATCTGTATGAATGCCAGACCCATGGATAAAAGGATTAATGTTATCTTTTATACCATCTGGATTGGTATGTGTAATGAGATTTAAACCTAATTCAGCTACTTTACGATCCCGAAATGTAATCATTTCGCGAAACTTCCATTTCGTATCGACATGTAATAACGGAAAAGGCGGTTTGCCAGGATAAAAAGCTTTCATCGCCAGATGAAGCATAACGGCACTATCTTTACCAATAGAATATAACATAACTGGATTGTTCGCTTCAGCAACAACCTCGCGCATAATTTGGATGGCTTCATTCTCAAGATGCGTTAAATGCGTTTGTTTTGTTTCTTGTATCATCATATTTATGTGCTCTTTAATCATTTTGAGTAATAGTATATATAAAACATTTTTTAACTCAGAAGCAATTCTTTCTCTCTAGGTGTTAAATATTTATCCGCAAAAGCTGCATTTGATTCAGCGTAATAATTTTTAATTTCTGCTTCTTGCTCGGGGGTAAAGAGAGAATGCTTAATACCTTTAAGATGTTTTGAGATGTTTAAGATTTCATCGATAATTTCAGGACGATTATCTAATGATTCATTCTTATCAATCTTCGCTATGAGATCAGATAAAAGAGGATGAATGCTTGGGTTATCTTTTTCTGATTCAAAATTCAATTTTGAAATGAGCTCTGGATCATTTATTCCAATTTGTTTTAAGAAATGATGTCTTACATCTTTCCCAATAATTTCAGGATGATATAGACTTGCTTTAATAGCAGATTGACCAAATATTTTTTCCCAAGGCTCTATTATAAAGTTATTAAAGTCGAAATGATCTGAAATTCTTGTATACATATCCCATGGATTTCTACCAAATGTATAACATCCTTCCTTTGCTTCTTGAGTAAAAGCACTTTGTATTAAATGAATCTGATCTCTGATATGAAGAACAATGTGTATTTCATATTGAAAAAATAATTCTTTTAGAAAAACTAGGATTCTATTTGGTCGATTTTTAAAATGTTCTGATGATATCAAAAGTACATCATGATCTATATGTAACATGTCATTGATTACATTTTCGTAAATAAAAGTAACTTTTTTGTTATAATTTTTTTCTGTTTCTTTTCCAATAGCTGCAATTTCGAAATTATTTTTATGTGCACTAATAGGGTATAAAAATTTATTATTTTTTAATATGTTATAATTATTAAAAAAAAATTTTTGTATAGCAGTCGTTCCTGTTTTTCCATAACCTATATGTATGTAGGCTTTTTTATTAGAATTTAGCTTTAAATTATTTTTCCTATCTTCTCTTGTATTGTTTAAGCGCTGGCGAATGTATAACAAAGGATCAAAATCTTCTGGTAAATCAAAATATTTTCTTCTCTCCATTTTACCATGATTTAAATAATGATTTTTAGCATATGCTTCTTTTTCAATTTGATCTACATCTTTAACCACCAGATCTAAATCAGGATTTAGCCGAAGATATACAATTGGATCAAAATCTTCTGGCAATAATTCTAAATGTTCTTTTTTCATTAGCTATTATTTTCCATCCAATTAATTGTTAAATTTAAAGCGTCGTGCCAATCTGTTTTTACATTCCAATCTATCTGACTTTTAATAAGTTCAGCACTTAAGATATTAATAGGTACATCAACACGTCGCATAGAATTTATGTAATTAATTTTAATTTTTTGTTGACCGACAATTTTTTCTAAATCAGCAATAATTTGGTTAATGCTACGGCCAATCTCAGAACCTATATTAAAAATTTTGGTTGATCCAGAGCAATCTACTAATCTAATTAAACCTTCAACAACATCAGTGATATATATGTAATCACGAATGATTTCGCCATCTCCCCAAATTTCTGTTACTTTATTTTTTAAAAAATTAGTAATAAGCGTCGCAATAATCCCTTGTGGTTTTAGTGTGTTTTGATGAGGCCCAAAAGGATTAGAAAGCCTTACAATTGTATAATCTAGATTATAAAGATGATGATAAAGCTGAATGTATTTTTCGCTTGTTAGTTTATTTATACCGTATGAGCAAATTGGATTCGTTGGATTCGTCTCTAAAATTGGAAATGTGTTTGTAATGCCATATACAGTTCCACCAGAAGATACATATATAATTTTACGAACCCCTGCTTCTTTACATATTTCAAGTAAGTTTATTGTATTGCAAACACTTGACATCAGAATATTAGAGTTAGTTGTATTTAACATCGAAGGGATGGAGCCATCAACGAGATGATAAACAATTTCGCATCCTTTAATAGCAGATGTCAAAACGTCTTTATTTGAAAAATCACCCATAACCCAAGGAATATTTTTTAAATAAATATTTGGTTCACTTCTTCCAAATCCTTTAACATTTGCGCCATAAGATATTAATTTTTGCATAAGATTCGTACCAATAAATCCATTAGCACCTAATACAACACAAGATACACCTTTCATATTATTCATTATAATTAAATCTCTCTAATTCTTATCTAATTATACCAGGTGTATGGACAAGCGCATATTCATAGCCTTGATGGTTCGCAACAATAGGCAGAATACGTTCAATAGCATGTAGCATACTACCATCATAAGGTAATGGCTCTTCTGGATAATCATCCCATGTTAAATCAAGATCAAATAATGGTTTTAGCGCTTTTGGTCTTGCCCAAAACATACTTCCAATAGGAAAAGAATTTATTTCATCTGGAAGATCAGATATTTTCATAGATTTGGCTAATTCTTCAGCAAATGGTTTATTCTCAGTCCACCCAACTCTATTAGCATCGAAAGGAAAAACCAATCCTAAATTTTTATCTTTATCAAATGCATTCATAATATGTTTTGCTGAACAGTTCAATCCACCCATTAAATTTTCTAGTAAAAAAATACGCCAATTTTCTATCATCATTTGTGTGTGAGTATCTGATGAACTTTCTAAAAGAGCGGTGCTTTTCTTAGTATGAAAATGGCCTACAATATCATAAGCACTCAAGTCATTTGAAAACGCAGAAAAGAGCGGCCCAAAATTTCTACCTTTATTGGGGACACTTTTAACTACAATTTTTCCTTTGTTATAAAAAGAAATGCTTTTGTTTATTTTTGTAACAATTGAATTGGATGGTGCACTTATAAAGAGATCGCAGTTTATATCATTCATCATAAGTCTTTTAATGATCTCTTCTAAAAGCTCTGGATAAAAAACGTGAATATGCAACGCACATTTTAATTGATTATTAAAAAGCTCTATATTAGAAGATGTATCAATTATTTTTTCATCCCATGGCCCATTGGGACGCCCTGATTGAATATAATCTGCCAAGGGATTTGCTGCAGGATGAGACAAGGTATGTAATTTTATATACAAATTATCATTAAATCCTAAAGATACTTTTCTAACACCGAGGCTTGAAATTTTTTTTGAATAGATAAGATATGATCTAACGCAGAATTCTTTACTTTTTGTTTCTGGTTCTTGAAAAGGAGACAAATAAAAATCTTTTTTAAAATCATTAGTATTTATCAATATCTCTAAATCTTTTTTTTCCATTTTCTTCATATCGGCGTCACATTCAGCTAAGTTAATTAACTGATTAATATAATTTTTCATATCGAAATGTAGACTGTATAATTCTTTTGTACACTTAGAAAGAGTTTTATATTTCTTTTTTGATTTATATATTTCTAAAATTTTTATAGCAGATTCTTTTACATTCAAATG
The DNA here is from genome assembly GCA_030680745.1 of Alphaproteobacteria bacterium. Classification (NCBI taxonomy): domain Bacteria; kingdom Pseudomonadati; phylum Pseudomonadota; class Alphaproteobacteria; species Alphaproteobacteria bacterium. The sequence continues at coordinate 56,382 of JAUXUR010000023.1, read as the reverse complement.
GGGAACAACACATTCTTTTGTATGCTCATTTTTGTTTAGAATCTCCTCTATGCCAGAGGTTCCTGAAAAACATATAATTGGTATAGAATTATGCATAGCATCAATCACAACGTTTGGCATAGGATCTAATCTAGAGGATAGAAAAAATAAGTCAGCTATTACATAAATATCTTCAAAATTTTCAATAGGATCAAGTAAATAACAAAAATCAGATAATTTTTTATTAATCATATTTTTAATATATTCATAATATTCATTTCCACATTCATGCCCAAACCATAAAAATACTATATTGTCATCAGATAACTTCTTTATTTCAGAGGCGGTTTCAAAAAAAAGATCAACTCCTTTTCTATCCTGTACCGTTCCTCCACCTAACACAATAAAGGGTTTAAAATATTTATTCTTATAAATCATTTTTTTTAGAACAGATAATTCTAATTTATTATGTGTAAGATTATTTTCACTAACTGGAATCTTTGATTTACCTTGAGGCAAGATAATAGTGGAATTTATAAAATCCTTCTGATAAGAAGAAAGTGCGTTTTTAACACTATTTCTAACAAGTTCAGCTGAAAAAACTGCGGAACCTGACCATACTAACCCAGTTAAAAAATCTTCTGCTGTATAATAAAGATCAGAAAAAAATTCGTGAATCATCAAAACATTTGGAATATTATTTTCATCTAACGGTTGTAAAGTACATCTGGATTCAATGCTATTTACAAGTGCAAATTTTATATCATAAGACTTGCAAATCTTATTAATTATATTACTCATATGTGTATAATTTTTTGAATCTGAATTAAATGGTCCATACATTACATTGCTGGATTCTTCAAAATATGATTGTATATTTCCCGGACCAAGCAAAAGTATAACAATATTGAACCTATTTTTAAGTTCGATAGCTATATTCCATGCAAGAACTGGTGCTCCAGTACGTGAAGCTTCATGGGATACAATTAAAACAGTTTCCTTTTTAGGATCTATTTCTTTCCTTACCTTAAAGGGTATCCCCCCTATTCTACCTTCTTTAATGCCATGATTAATATAATGGGATACAGGGTCTACTTTTGCTATTGCAAGATCAGGATATAAAGCTAAATATAGTTCTGAATCAAAATTTATTAAAAGATTTTTGTTTATTTCAAGCCCATTATCCAATGCGTCTTTTATAGATACTTCATTGTCTTCAATAAAAGTATCTTCTTTTTGTGATGTTGAAAGCTTTGGTAATAATGCATGAGCTTCATGATTTTGCCTAAATAAAAAAGGCGCTTTTTTTAAAACAACATTTTTAATCTTAATTTTATTTTGATACGACATTGGGAGATGATAATAACAGAAGCGTATTAATGGAAGAATGTAATTATTGAAACTTGATTTCGTCGTTTTTTTAGGTTCAATAATAAATTTTTTAAAAAATCTGAAAGGACGAGTTACTTTCCAAGAAAGTGAATTAGTGGTTTTTTGATTTATATCCCACAATGTATCTAAGTATTTGCTTAAGTTATTTTTTTCTTGTAAAATCTTTTCTTTTTCTTGAACAAGATGATCTCTTTCCTGAGCAATACGATTCAGCACTTGAGTAAGATCATTTCTTTGTTGAATAAATTCATCCCTTTCTTGGATAAAACTACTTCTTTCCTTATCAATAATGTTTCGTTCCTGAATAAAACCATTCCGTTCTTGAGTAAGATTATCTCTTTCATGAATGAGATCGTTTCTTTCCTGGATAAGAATATCTCTTTTTTGGATAAATCCATCCATTTCTTGAATAAGACCATACTTTTCCTGAGTAAGATTATCTCTTTCTTGAGTAAGGCTAGCTCTTATTTGGATAAGGCTATTTCTTTCTTGAATAAGACCATCTCTTTTCTTAGTAAGAATTTCTCTTTCTCGGATAATATCATCTCTTTCCTTGGTAAGGTTATCTCTTTCTTGGGTAAGATCATCTCTTTTTTGAATAAGACTATCTCTTTCTTGAATAAGACTACCCCGTTCTTGGGTAAGGATCTCCCTTTCGTGAGTAAGATCATCTCTTTTTTGAATAAGACTATCTTTTTCTTGGATAAGACTGCCACGTTCTTTAGCAAGTATATCCCTTTCCTGAGTAAGCATATCTCTTTCTTGGGTAAGAATACTTCTTTCTTGAATAAACTTATCTTTTTCCTGAATAAGGATATCTCTTTCTTCTCCCAGACTAACTTTTTCATGAATAAGATCATATTGATCCTTTTCAAGGCGATCGATGATTGTTAATAATGGCATATACTCACTATTACATCCCTCGACAATCTTCCATTGTTCTTTAAATGCATCACAATGAGTGGTCAAAACATCTTTTGATAAATTATCTAGCAAAAGATAAAGATCTGTCATCAATTTTGGAACATTTATATTATTTTTTAAATCATCAGCACTATATTCATGATTCCTTAGGCTAGACGTCAAAAAATTATGTGAATATTCTTCAAGCTCATCCAAAGATGATTCTGGTATAGGAAGAAGAAGAAATTGAGATATTCTATCTAATTGATGTTTAGGATCTTCTAACAGATCATCATAATGTACAAAAACATTTTTTTTATCTTGAGTATATACAATACTTGAAAGAATATGTTTGTACCAAAGAAGCATACTAACATCTATAGGAATATTATTTCTTTTGAGTAATGATTCTGCTATATTTAAAGGATTTCGAACAGAAATAATATAAGAATCATCCAAATTTAATTCTTCAAATACAGATTGCCAAAATGGCAAAAGTATACTTACACGTGGATCTTTGAATCCAAAAACTACATCATCTTTTAATTTATCTTTTAATATATCAATGGCAATTTGTCGTTCCGATAAAAATACATCACTTCGTAAATAAGAATTAAACTCTTTATTTTCAAAAGTAGACCTATTAATAGGTCTTATTTTCATCCCTTCAAAACCTATATTAGAAGAATAATGATTAGAATTTTTTGTTAGATTTAATTTTTTAAGAAGAGATTCATTAAATAAGACAATATCTGGTACTTCCCAAAAACCTTTCTCATTGTCTGATGTAGCTGGCCAAAAATTATCACCTAAATCGACGCCCAAGACTTTTAATCCTCTGGTGAGAGCACTTGTTCCACTTCGGTGCATGCCCAAAACAACAATAATTCTTTTTTTTTTATTTTCCATTAGGATACTCCAACTTTCTTGGCAATTGGCTTTATATCAAAATCAACGATTGCCGTTACGAAACGTCCTTTTTGAGGCTGTACTTTGAACATAATCGCATCAATTATTCGATGTAAATAAACTGTACTATTTTCACCCAAAATAGTCCCCTCTACACCTGCATTAAAAAAATAAATCCCTTGATTCAGCAAACACCGAAAATCATGAACAACAAAATATTCATCATTTTCTTCAACAATATCTATAAAATCAAAGTTATTGGGATAGACACCACCTCCCAATGCATATCCAGAAATTGTTTTAATGAGCATGCCAAAACGCACATTTGTTGCGCGTTTTTGAAAGCTAACCTTATAACAATATTGATATGATTCTGATGGCACCAAAACGTTAACACGTTTTCCATCGAGTGTTCTGATGTGAGCATCCTCGATAAGTGCCCCTAAACTTTCATATTCTAATCGGCTTTGAGATACTAATCCTTCAACAAAAAAAGGACGAAGAATATCCAATTCTTTTTTCTTTTCTTCAACAGGCTTTGCATCTACCACATTTGGGGAAGTATTTTTCCACTCTTCTATGACTGCTTGTCGAATCTCAGGTCTTTTTGCCTCTGGAGCAAAAAGAAGTTTTGTGTAATGCGCTACAGAAGTTTTTGGAAGGCCATCATAAATTAATTCGCCCTTATCCAGAACAATGGCGCGATCGCATAATTCGACGACAACTGAATCACCGTGTGACACAAAAAGAATTGTTGTTCCTTTTGCGCGTATTTCCTCGATACGCGCAAAACATTTACGACTAAAGGCTGCATCTCCAACGGACAATGCTTCGTCAATAATAAATATATCTGGTTCACGTGATACTGATACGGCAAAAGCCAGTCTAACCATCATACCACTGGAATAAGTTTTGACAGGTTGATAAACAAATTCACCGATATCTGCAAAATTTAATATATCAGGCAAAATAGTATTAATTCTTTCTTTAGAAAGACCTAAAATCTGACCATAGAGATAAATATTTTCCATGCCTGTAAATTCAGGGTTAAAACCACTCCCTAATTCTAATAAGGCCGCAACACTTCCTTTTATTGCACAAGATCCACCATTGGGATTCAGAATGCCGCAAATAACTTGTAAAAGCGTTGATTTCCCTGATCCATTTTTGCCAATAATGCCAACAACTTCACCTTTGCCGACATCAAATGAAACATTCTTTAAAGCCCAAAATTCTTTAAAATAGTGTTTTTGTTTTTGAAATGTTATTTTCTTAAATGGGGACATAACCATTTGTTTCAAGCGATCCTGGGGACGCCGATAAATCTGATAACATTTGCTAATATTGTTTACTGAGATGATGGGTTCTTTAAATAACATCCGCAAATCCTTTTCGGCATTTTTGGAAAAAGAAAAAACCAAAACACATATATAAAAAGGATGCAGCAAAAATAATTGAAAATATTTGCGTATCTGGCATTTGATCAAACATTAATAAAGAACGTGACTGATCAATAATGACTGCAAAAGGATTAAATGACATAAGCAGTTGATATTCATCAGGCAATGATGAAATAGGATAAAATATCGCTGATAAAAACATAAGCGCTGTTATTGCAAAGCCTATAATTTGACTAATGTCACGAAGATAGACACCCAATGCCGAAAACAACCACATAGATCCTAAAGAGAAAGCAATAATAGGCAACAACATAAAAGGGAAAATAAAAACAGTATAATTAGGCACGCCGATGACAATAAAATAAAACACCAACCATACAAAAAAACTAATCATTGCATGAAATAATGACGAACATAGAATTATTACAGGCAATATTTCTAAAGGAAATACAACTTTTTTTACATAATTTGCATTTGCCATAATTAAAGTGGGTGCTCTAGATAAACAATCAGAAAAAATACCAAAAATAATCAAACCAATAAATAAAGCGATAGGAAAATTAACATCTGATTGATCTACAGAAGCAAATCTTGCTTTAAAAATAAAACCAAAAACAAACGTATAAACACCAAGCATCAATATAGGATTAATCAATGACCATAAAATGCCGCCAATGGATCCTTTATATCTCCCTAAGATTTCTCTTTTCGTGAGTGAAATAATTAAATTTTTATTGCTTAGAATGCTTCTAAAGACATATTGAGGGGATGTCGAAAAATTCCTCATTATATATTTTTTCCAACATCACGGAACATTTCTGATTCCATGTCCTTCTCAGATAAAACAAAATCATTATTATCCATATTAGGCCATTCAATACCAATGTCAGGATCATCCCAACGAATAGATCTTTCATGTTCCTTGGAATAAAAGTCTGTTGTTTTATATAAAAATTCTGCAGATTCGGATAACGTCAAAAATGCATGCGCAAATCCTTCTGGAATCCAAAGCTGTTTTTTGTTTTCAGCTGAAAGAATCTCACCTACCCATTTTCCATAAGTAGGAGAATCTTTTCTAATATCAACAACAACATCAAAAACTTCACCAGAAATGACGCGAACCAACTTTCCTTGTGCTTTTGGTGCCAATTGGTAATGTAAGCCTCGTATAACATTTTTCAGGGATCTTGAATGATTATCTTGAACAAAATTTATAGGTTTTCCAACAATATTTTGAAATGCATGATGATTAAAACTTTCAAAGAAAAAGCCCCTTTCGTCTGAAAATACCTTTGGTTCAAATAAAATCACATCAGGAATATTTAAAAATGTTGTTTTCATGCTGCCATATCCAAAGGGGTTTTAAGAACTTGAAGTAAATATTTCCCATACCCATTTTTAATCAATGATTTTGCAAGTTTTTCTAATTGCTCCGCATTGATCCATTCTTTTCGAAACGCAATTTCCTCTGGACACGCAATTTTTAATTTTTGTCGATGCTCTACCGTTTGAACAAATTGTCCTGCTTCTAGCAAACTCTCATGTGTTCCTGTATCGAGCCATGCATAACCACGACCCATCTTTTCAATAGATAAATTACCCAGATTTAAATAAACCTTATTTAAATCAGTAATTTCTAATTCACCTCGCGGAGAGGGTTTTAAAGATTTTGCATAATCACAAACATTTTTATCATAAAAATACAACCCAGTGACAGCATAATTCGATCTTGGATTCTTAGGTTTTTCCTCAAGACTTATCACTTGTCCCGCATTGTTAAATTCTGCCACGCCGTAACGTTCAGGATCATTCACATGATAAACAAATACTGTCGCACCAGAATCTCGCGCATCAGCAGAGTTTAAAAGCAATGAAAGGTCATTACCATAAAATATATTATCCCCTAAAATAAGGGCTGAAGGTGAATTATTAAGAAAGCTCTCACCAATGGTGAATGCCTGTGCCAATCCACTTGGTGTTGGTTGGACTGCATAAGATAAATTTATGCCCCATTGACTACCATCTTTTAATAAAGCTTCATAAGAAGAAATATCATTTGGTGTTGATATCACCAAAATATCACGAATACCCGCAAACATAAGCGTTGTCAAAGGATAGTAAATCATTGGCTTATCAAAAACTGGCAAAAGCTGTTTTGAAATAACCTGAGTGGACGGATATAACCTAGTTCCAGAACCACCCGCTAATATAATACCTTTACGTTTCGTCATTTTTCCTACTTTATTTTAAAACTGTTAATTGAGATATAGTCCGTGAAACATGAAAACGCCAATCTGGCATCACTAAATTAATTTTTTTACTTAATTTATCAACATTTAAAGAGGAATTCTTTTGTCGTTGAGCCGGCAAAGGAAATTCTTCTGATGTGATTGGGGTGATTTTATCAGACGTTAATTTAAACGCCGATCCAAAATGTTGCGCTTGATCTAATATATATCGCGAAAATTCAAACCAATTTGTCTTCCCTGAAGAAGTCAAATGATATATTCCGTCTTTTTTTTGTCCATTTTTAGAATCATTAAATGAATTTTTTAACATATGCGCTGTCACATCTGCAATAAGTTCTGCGCTTGTTGGGGCACCATATTGATCATTCACAACTTTTAATGCATCTTTATTTTGAGCTAATCTTAAAATTGATTTTATAAAGTTTTTACCATGTTGGCCATATACCCAACTGGTGCGAAAAATATAATGATCACATGCTGAATCAATAATAGCTTGCTCACCAGCAAGTTTCGATTTTCCATAGACATTCAAGGGCGCTGTAGAATCCTCTTCAACATATGCGCCTACTTTATTGCCATCAAAAACATAATCCGTCGAATAATGAACAAGACGAACGTTCAATTTTTTTGCAGTTTCGGCGATAACACCTACTGCTTTAGCATTTACAAGATAAGCTTTATCAGATTCTGATTCAGCCTGATCGACCGCTGTATAAGCCGCAGCATTTACGATTATATCTGGCGAAACATCAAGAATAGTTTGACTCAAAGCTGATAAATTCTCAAGATTGGCTTTTTGACGGTCATAGGCAATCACTTTTCCTAATGGAGAAAGAGACCGTTGAAGTTCCCAACCAACCTGTCCATTAGAACCTAATAATAGAATTCTCATGCAGTATATCTTTCTTTAATCCATTCGCGATAAGCGCCACTTGTGGCTCTATCAACCCATTCTTGATTATTTAGATACCAAACAACAGTTTTACGAATTCCCGTCTCAAAAGTTTCATCAGGACACCATCCAAGTTCTTTTTCAATCTTTGTAGCATCTATAGCATAACGACGATCATGCCCACGCCTATCTTCAACAAAAGTTATTTGAGTAGAATAAGATTTGCCATCTGTTCGAGGTTTGAGTTCATCTAAAAGAGCACAAAGAACTTGAACAATTTCTAAATTCGTTTTTTCGTTCAATCCGCCAATATTATATGTTTCACCAATTTTACCAGCTTCTAATACACGACAAATCGCAGAACAATGATCTTCCACATAAAGCCAATCACGAATATTTTGACCATCTCCATAAATAGGTAATTGTTTTCCTTGTAAGGCATTATGAATAATAAGAGGAATTAGTTTTTCTGGAAATTGATATGGACCATAATTATTAGAACAATTCGTGGTCAATACAGGTAGACCATATGTATGGTGATAGGCTCTTACAAGATGATCAGATGCAGCTTTACTTGCGCTATATACACTGTTCGGTTCATAAGCATTTGTTTCTTTAAAACCAGGATCATTTGACCCCAAAGAACCATAAACTTCATCCGTCGACACATGAAGAAAACGAAATTCACTTTTTTTATGATCATCGAGTTCGTTATAATAAGACAAAACAGCTTCTAACAGTTTAAAAGTGCCTAAAATATTTGTTTGAACAAAATCTTCTGGACCATGAATTGATCTATCAACATGAGATTCTGCTGCAAAATTAAGAATGGCTCTAGGCTGATATTGTTTTAAAAGACGCGAAACAAGTTGCTTGTCAGCAATGTCTCCCTGAACAAAAACATATTTTTTGTTATTTTCAATTGTTCTAAGATTATCTAAATTGCCAGCATATGTAAGTTTATCAATATTCACAATAAGATCGGAAGATTTTAACAACCAATCAATAACAAAATTTGAACCTATAAACCCAGCCCCACCAGTAACAAATATTGTCATAGTAAATTCCTTATTTATATTTTTTTTAAAAATACGGCAGCCCAAAGCCCCAAAGTTTCTATAAAAGTTTGTCGATAAACACCAGATCTGTATATACCAAAGAGCCTATAAAAAATCAAATTCTTTCTTGATTCCGAAAACTTATTCAATGTATTTTGATTATCTAAGGTCATCTGAGACTTTATTTTCTCTAATGCCTTGATATTAATATCGTTGCATTTTTTTACTTTGCCTTTAAACATAAGGCGAATACGAAGTAAACGCGCCAACCATCCAAAATTTGCACCGATCATATTATTGCTATGCTGTCTATATCTCAGTGTAGGAATAGGATCGTATATAACAATCCCCCCCAACGATGAAACAACTAAGTAAGTCCACCAATCATGACAAACCACCTCAATATTTCCTATTTTTTTAAGAATGTCCCTTGCTGCTTTATTGAAAAGCATCGTATTACCGCCGCCAATATTCTGAACCAGAGCATTAGCAAAACTTGGTTTTTTCTTAAATAAGGGAGAAAGACCAGTGTTTTTACCACCCACATCAACCAATCGTGTTCGGGAGCAATAAAGATTAGGAATATCTATCGGCAAGTCTTTTAAAGCATCAACAGAGCGACATATTTTATCAGGCGCCCAAATATCGTCCTGATCACAATATGCAAAATAATCCGCCTGGATGTCATCATTGCAAACAAGAGAGAGAAAATTTTGATTACATCCCTTTCCTGGTCCCACAATAATAGTCATTTTAATAAATTCGTTTTTTTTATCTATTTGATAATTAATTAACTTTTGATAGAATTTATTATTAACTGGTTCAGAATCATCTAAATCTACACTTACCCACAAGGAAATATTCACATAATTTTGCGCAAAAATAGATTCAAGCTGCTCAATAATAAAGTCTTCTCCCTTATAAGCACATAAAAGGATAGCAACATGAGGACAAATAGAAGAATTTTGATATAACAAATATATACTCGACTTTAAGCAATTCTATTAATATAAACATCGCTCATTATTTTTTTAACGAGCCTACTGATAAGAAAATAATTTAATAAATTTATACCCTCTTACCAAAGAACATTAAATCACTTTCTGATTCAGATCACAATAAAAAATAAACCATTTCAATTATTTTTATAATCTATCTTATTGTAAAGCACAATAGTAAAAAATGAATAAAAAATATGTAATAAAAAAATAAAACACATTTTAATATGCAATGATCTAACTTAAGATTAAAATAAAAAATCATTTTCTTTATAAGGTGTAAAAATTATTTTAAAACAATAATAAATTATTATTATGTAAAACAATATATTCAAGACATTCAACAATATTATACTATTTACAAAACTTAATTCTTTTACAAGAAAACAACTCGAAATTAACATTATTAAAAAAAATATTTTTATAATAATTAGTTTTTTTTGTTTGTTTTTTATAATAAATATTCCAATGAATGGAAAAGCAAAAAATTCAAAAATAAATTTTAAAATATTAAGATCTATTAAATGCTCCAAATCAATCCATTGTTGTCCTAAAAAATATACAAACAAACCAATTTTATTGAAAAAAAACAATAATCCATAAATTAAAACTGTTAAAATTAAAGATATTTTTATAAAAAAATAAATATTTTTTAAAATAATTTTATTGTTACTCATTTCAATTAAAAAATATTTAGAAAGAGACATACCAATAATTGCTATTGGTAAATAAAAAATCTTGTTACATAAAAAATATGACCCTAAATCTTCAAAACCAAATTTATTTTTAATATAAAAAAATGGAACAAATTGAATTAAACAATCTAATGTTGTTAAAATTAAATACATAAAAATATATTGTTTATTTTTTACTATAAATTTTTTATAAAAACATAATATATTATTTTTTTTTAATACAAATAGTTTTTCTTTTTTAAAAAAAATAATACTTAATGGTAATAAATAACCAAACATAAAACTAATAATTAAACATGTAACATTTTTATTAAAAAGCAAAACACTAGAAATTTGTATAGAAATTGTAATTATACAAAATAAAAAATTATACAATAAATTCAAATTAAATTTTTTATCTTTTATAAAATTATTTAAGATTATATCAAATATAGTCATTAAAAATAAATTTAATGGCATAATAAAAAATATATAACTTTTTTTATTAAAAAAAACAAAAAAGACTATAGATAAAAACAAAAAAAAGAAAAAAGAATGAATATAAATAAAATTATTTATTACTTTCAACTTATTTTTTTTTATAAAGAGAAAATTTTCCATTCCTAATATTGAAAATGGAAATAATATTGATAAGATAGACATATAATATCCAAACTCACCAAATTCTTGCGGAGAATAAAATTTAGCTATAAAAAATAAACTTATTGATGTTAATATTTTATTAAAAAACAAACCTACTGATATAAGATTTACATGTTTTATTTTTAAAAAATTTTCAGAAAAAGTACTTACATTTTCATTAATCATGTTTACAATATAATATGTTATGTTTATTCATAAAAGTATTTTTAAAAGTAGTGATTGTTAGATGATCTAATTCCTTTTTTTGCTTAAATTGAAGGTAAAAGCTTTTCTTTTCAAGTACGCCCACACGTCCATAATTGACATCTCCTACATAAATTTCAGCAAATCCATCCCCATTAAACTCTAAATTCATGCATATATTATAATTGTTATCATAATAATCTATATCTTTAAAATTATAAATTTTATTTTTTTGATATATATTTTTAAAAAATATATTATTAACGTCTTCAATACTAAGATTATTTTTTAACTCAATAACAGGATCTATCATTTTTATTGGATCTATCTTAAAAAGCCTATATCCCGCTTCATCTATGAGCAATTCAGAATATATTGGATTTCCTGCAATTTCACCTATATATGAATTATAGAAAGTCGCCGGCATATAAGGCGATAAATATATGTACTTTATATCATTTTTTTCTAAAAATTTAAGCGCATTTTCTTTTGTATTCATTTTATAAAGATCAATCATAACAGGATCTAAGTCTTTAATAATTTTATTTTTTCCATAAAAAACAAAAAGCTCTTGCTCAAAAGCCAACACTTTTCCTTCTAATTTTAATACATTCAATTGATCAAAGAATTTTTTACTTACATGTTGATGAATAGGATCATTAATCGAATGTGTTGACCAATTGGAAAAAAACTTAAACCCATACAAAGAAAATAGCGTAAAAACAATATATATTTTGCGCAATGAATTATTTATAATTGGTTGATATATAAAAAATAATAAAGGAATTATCGTTAAAAAATACCTTGGGTTTTTAGCACCTAAATTACCAGAAAACATGATAATTAAAAAAAACAAAAAAACGCCAAAGCAAGACATTGTATAAAGAATTGTTCTTTTTTTTAATCCATTCTTAATAAAAGCATAAAAAGCTAGAAAAAAATGAATTCCAAAAAGATGTATTTTCGTAAACCCTTGAAGAAGACCAAATACAACCCAATTAAATGTCGTATCTATACGCCTCCTAAAGGCAAGATCAGCTTTTTCGTTAATATTCTCAAGATCCCACACTGGATTGCTGTCGGTTACAATTTTTCCAAATTCAAGAAGGTTTTTAATATAGATCTCACCTCCGATCAAAATTGAGCCAATACAAACAATGGCTAATTTCCACCATTCTTTTTTAGACATATAAATAAAGCCAAACCCTATAAATATAAGACATAAAACAGAAAGAGAGTGCGCAAGAAGTGTTAATCCTAACGTTACAGATGTTAAAAAAACACTTTGTTTCCGTTCAAAAAAATCAGACAAAACACAAATTGACAAAGTAAATAGAAAAATACGATAAACATCAATTTGAAATGTCGAAAAAACATAAACAAATAAGGGAGCAGATAATATATATAATATCCCATAGCGCCCAACATATTTAGAAATTAAAAATATAAAAAGCACCATATAATAAGCATTGATAAATTTTACTGCTAATTCAACTTTAAACCCAATAAGTAACTGGAATACAAGCAAAGATGGATACCCTAGAGGATGTCGAATAGGTGTATAAAATCCCGTAATTGGATCTGCTTCTATAAAAGGATATATAGAAAAACTTTTATCTCTAAAAAAAAGATTCGCCATATTGGCATATTCCAGAGCATCATTTTCATAAAGAGACAACCCTAGCAACACAATAAAAAATATTACAAACAAAAGAATTCCTGCATATATTTCACGTTCAAAAGTTATTTTTTTTATTGTGGCTTTAGCTTTATAGAAAAAAAAAGCAAAAGCAAAAAATGATAACGTTAAAATTACGATTATATAAAAAAATGCTTCTTTTCCTGGGAAAAAAGAAAATAAATGATAAACAACAAGCCCCAAAAATGGAGGTGTTAATCCAAATGAAATGATTATTTTTAATCTATTGTTTTGGCCTAAAATACAAGACAGACAAAAAGGTAAAACGAAAAAAAATAAAATTATTAAAAACAATGACGTAAAAATATTCATATTATTTTCTATCGAGCATTTATTAAAATATTCCTTGCATACGATTTAATAATAAACAAAGTTACAAAAAAACTAAGAGATGTTCCAATTGCAGCTCCATATAAACCAAAAAAATAAACAAAAATTATATTAAATATAATGTTAGAGCCCAATATTAAAAGATTTATTCTTGTTTGTTGAATGGGGCTTCCTATTTGATTTGCAAAAAATTGAATTGGAAGATAAAATGATGATATCGTAACACCAAGTGTAATTATTAAAAAAACAATCAAAGACACTAAACAAAATTCTTCATTAAAAAAATAATAAAGTATCAAAAAAAACGGCACACACAAAATAGATAATACAAAAGATATTAGAAGTGAGTTTTTACCAAATTTTTTTATTTTTTTTGATAATTCATCAATATCTTTTTTATAATAAAGCTCTGTTAAATATGGATTTAATATATTTCTAAAAACTGAAATTACTTGTAAAACACCTTCTACAAAAAAAAGTGCAAAACTATATATACCAACTTCTTTTTCTGTTTGAAAATAAGATAAAATTAAAACATCTACCCTACTATTGAGCTCAATTGATGCGCCTGCTAAAAAACTTTTTATAGAAAATGCAAAATGCTTTTGAATCCAATCAAAATTTAAAAATGATATACCTATATATTGATTATTATAAAATATACACCAAAAAAATAAAAAAATTTCAGGAAGCAAAAAAACAAAGGATATAAATTTTAAATCCAAGTTAAACATAATAAAAGGTAAAAATGTTACCAGCATAAAAATATATCTAAGCGATATACCGATAGCATATCGTTCCATAAGTTTTAGACCATTCATAAAGGAAAGAAATATTTTATTAAAACTAAAAAAAAGAAGACCTGGAATTGCCAAAAACCAACAAAATTGAGCATTTTCAAATTTAAAAAGCCTGGGAATGACGAATGGAATAATAAAACAAAAAAGAAGAGAGGGAATACACATAATCCCACAATTAAAAAGGGCTGTACTTAAAATTGTTTTTTGTAAGATATGATTTTCAGCATGCTCAGCCGTATATTTAAGCGTTGAATAATGAAGACCAAATGTTGAAAATTGTGACGCTACAATAAAAAGAGACCATATTAGGTTAAAAAGACCCAATCCTTCCGGTCCATAAAAAATAGGTATAAGAACATTAAACAAAAGGCCAACAATGCCTAATGCACCAACGCTTCCAAAACTATAAATAAAGGCCTTGTTCATTTTGTTTTATTTAACAAATAAAGCCAAGCAATAGAGGCATTTTGCAATTCCCATGGCGCTAAAGGAAGAGAATAATAATGAGCAACATTCTCGTCCAAATCGCATTTTTGATCTTTTAATTCTTCATAGACAAAAGGATATACCGTACCTTTTTTAACAGCATCAAGCGTATATTCTTTAAAGCCTTTTGGAAAAATATCTGGATGAAATTTCAAAACTGTCAAAAGACCTATTAAATCAATAGATTTATAGGATATATGCGCCATTGAATTATCAGGCGGATAAGAAGGTAAATTAATTGAAATATTTTCTTTTGCTTCTCTTCCCTCTCTCATTTTACCCCAAGAATAGTGCCACTCAAAATTTTGAGGAAAATGTTTATTAAATTCTTCATTTCTAAGAAAAATAATGGATGCATCTTTAATAAAATCTTTCTGAGAAGAATTATTTTTTAAATTCATATAGGGCAATTCACTTGTAAGAGAGTTCATATAATTATAGGGTAGATTCAATCCATCATGTGGAAAAGGCGCATTTTTTTTTGCTGTTAAATAACATTCTCCCTTTTTAAGACCCATGCCGTCATTATTAGATCTTATTATAGACTCAAAAAAATTTTGCTCTTTTTCTGATGAAAAAAGTAGCTCAATATATTTTTTAGATATCAATTCAAACGGAGATATAAGTACATCTTCATAACGCCGTAACACTCTGTAAACTCTTGCAGAATGAAGCATTGAAAAAATAGGCAACCGATCGACAGAATACCTCAATGAAATAAGCCCATATTCATTTATAAGCCTATCTAATAAATATATTTCAATCATTAATCTACTTTTTAATTTAAAAATTATTTCATCTGTAAGATGATTTTCAATCATTTTCCAATTTTGTAATAAATTAATAAGACCATTTAAATAATATGTTTGAGACCACGGCACCAGACCTTCTTCATTATTATTTCCCATATTAAGAATACCAGATGGCTCAAACGATTCAATCGTTTGCTCAATCTTATATTTTGTAAATTCAAAAAGATCACTCGTTTCATTGCGTGTTTTTAAATCAATAGCTTGTATTAATTTTGTATTATCTATTTTATCTGAAAAACCGGATTTTTTAAAAAATCCTATAAATCTATCACCTTCTTGCCGATAGGTTAAAAACTCACAATTTTTTGGAAATTCAAATCGGTCAAAACTTGGCGTTATAATGTTTCTATAAATATAAACAACATTTCCTGCTATAAAATGAATAGCTTTTTTATCACCATATTCTGGATCACTAAAATGAAATACATTAATACATAGTGAATGATTAGAAATATGTTTATCACCCCAATTCGCTTCCCTTGTCCATAACTCATCAAAAGAATAATCCGATAGATTAATACGATAGAAAAAGTGCCTAAAAGCGACAGGATTATAATAAATAACAACAATTTCCTTTTCACCAATTGCTGCATTCATAAATAAAAATTTTTTCAAATTTTTTGGGAGTTCAATATCTTTTAAAAAAGTGTTTTTATTAAAAATAGAAACACGATTTTCTCCATCAAATAATTTTTTTGAAAAAATAATTTTGTTTTCTTTGTGTTCAATTATTTTCAAAGGAAGATTTTTGGGTTCAAGATTTATATAATCATTTTCATTTTTTATTCTAAAAAGAATATCTTGTGGTTTAAATTCAAGACTTGTTTTCTTTTCTTTATCAAGTGAAACAAAAGGAACATTATGCCAAGATTTCTCATAGTCTTCAGCTTTCGCATTGCAACCAAATGATAACGAAAAGAAAATTAAAAAAAGTAATCTCATCTTAATTCCTTATTGTAATCCTGATCCATCCACATGGCTAAAAAAATGGCTTGAACACCACCAGCGAGCATAAATAATAATAAAATCAACGTGATTTCAGGCACCTCTCCATTGACAATCCATAATCTGAAAAATCGAATTGAAAACAAGAAAGAACAGCCTAGTGAAAAAAATCCAAAAAAATAGAAAAAAACAAGAGGATGAAAATCTCTTATAATGTATTTTTCTTTTAATCTCCAGAAAAACTTTTTCAGCAATAAAATACTTATTGTAAAAATAGCTTTTCTAATTTTAAGTTTTGATTGTTCGCCAACATTATAAACAGGTTTTTGAGGAATATCACGCACTTTAAAATTATGAATATTTAACCTTACAAGCAAATCATTTGGTTGACCATAACGTTTATACATTAAATCCCAGTCGATTATTTGAAGTGCTTTAAGATTAATAACTGTATAACCTGTTTGTGAATCAGATATATGCCAATATCCAGATGCTATCTTTGTAAGCAATGACAAAATAGCATTTCCCCAAAAACGAACCTTAGGCACTATTTCATAAGCCTTTGCATAAATTAAACGATTTGCCTTAGAATAATCAACCTCACCAGATACAACTGGATCTAAAAGCTCTGCCAAATCATTTGGATCCATCTGACCGTCACCAGCCATAACAGCCGTTGCATCACATTCATGATCACGTGCCCATTTATAACCTGTTGCAATAGAACCGCCAACACCTTGATTAACTTCATGACGAATCAACACAATTTTAGGGTTTATTTTGCAATATTCTTCAACAACGGCCGACATATTATCTGTACTTTTATCATCAATAATAATGATATGATCAACATAATCTGGCATTGTTGTAATAACTTTTGATATTTGTGTTGCTTCATTATAAGAAGGAACAACAACGGCTATTTTTTTATTTTTGTACATGATCCAATCTCTATCTTTTATTTGAGTACAATTTAGGCGCTTCATTAATGACATTGATTGCTTTATTCAAATCAAATCCTATCATTTTCGAATAATCTTCCATGGCCTCAATACGCATAACATTGTCTCTTTTTACCATTGCTAATGCTTCATCACGCGTAATCATGTTCTCTCTTATCTGCGTGCTTCTAAATGTATCATGCTCTGTAAAGCCAGCAATTGTCGAATAAATATAATTGTAAAAAGAAGCTGTTCCATCACCTATACGCCAAGTGGTTGTAGTTGAAGCTGCCGTTTCCCAATTATAATGCTCTTTTAATGTTGAATTAATAACATCTTCATCCCATGGTATATAATCATAAAAAACAGTAAGATCATGTTTCATCATATATGAACAATAGAACGAATAAGCAGTATCCAACAACGATCTGTTAATATATGATGGTGTTTTTATAAAATTTGATAAAAAATACCAAATCATTCTAAGTTTTTGTGTAATTTTTACATCAAAATACCATGAATTTCTTTCATGTACACCACAAAATCCAGATTTAAAGTTACTTTGCTCCATTCTATGAGACGCTAAAAACAATAATCCTATATCAAGCTCTTTTTTAACTTTTTGAGGATAATAAAAAAATTGCTTATCCCCTGCCATTAACAACCCAACCATACCTAAATCTGGATTTTTAAACCACGCATTTAAATTAAGTCGAACGTTCGTTCTTTTTTTATCTATATCCGCAGATACAAGAATATTTTCAACACCTAACTTACCGCACATACGCGCTATATTTCGGCGCGCTAAATCTGTTACAACGCCCCAATCATAGGTGACGGTAATAGGATTCATGCCAAGCTCACATTTTAAATAATGCAACGCATAAGAACTATCTCTGCCACCACTAAAGGCCAAAACACAATCTGCAGATCCATCTTTCTTACGATTTTTGTCACATAATTCTTCTAAAGCATAACGACCATAAGGCTTGAAAGATTTATACTCATTGCAAATATTACAAACGCCTTTTTCATCAAAGGCAATACCAGGAAAAGTCTCTGGCAAAATACATTTAGTACATCTTTTGAGTTCAACAGAACTTTTTGCAACTTTATTATAATCTTGAAAAACAGTTTTAATAGAAGATGGTAATTCTATTTTTTTTATATCGCCAGGTTTAAGTTGATGTGTTGTGATATTGTTAAAATATTTCTTAGAAATTGTATTTATAAAAGTTTTTTGTGAAGCAAAAACAATTGATCCATTTGAATCTTCAACATAATAAAGAGATCCGGTATTAGTTGTTAACGTACATACATTTTGACGCGCAAATAAACAAGCAAGGGACGCATCACCTTCTATTACGTCATAAAATTTCTGTAGGGATTCCTCTATAGAAAGCGTTTTAAGGCTTTCGTCTAGAAATGGTGGTATAATTGCGGTATCAAGATCAGATTTAGATGAGGAATTCAGATAGTTTTTCCATATATCTTCGTAATTACAAATAATACCATTATGAACAGTAACAATATCTTTATCCAAAACCGGTTGATTGTTAAATATATTTGAACGATCACCATTTGTACAAAGACGGGCATGACCCAACACTAAGAGATTTCCTTTTGTAATATCAATTTCTTTTAAAATAGACTTAAAGTCATCATCCTTAATTAAATCAATACTTGAATCTTTGTGTCTTAATACATTAATTTTTCCTTGATGTCTAATTGCAATGCCACTTGCTTCTTTTCCACGTGAATGAGAAAGTTTTGCAAGATCATTTAAAAGATCTTTCCAAGATCCTGTAAATTTTTCATCAACATAAAATCCAAATATTCCGCACATTAGTCGTTCTCTCTTCCATTTATAATTTTGATATCTTGTATAACAAAATTTGCATTTTCGTTCATATGATTCTTTTTAAATTGTAAAAAAAGAATCGAGTTTGGAGGGATGTTTTTTTCTATTGTTTTTGATTTTTGACCAATTGCTACAACAGAATTATCTCCCTCAATTAAAGATAAAATTTTTATAAAAAAAGCGTTAAAAAAATTTAATTTTAACAATTTCTTATTAAAGACATTTAATTTTAGTTTTGTTAAAAACAACTCGCCATCTCCAGAAAGATTTAGTTTTATTAATTTTTCTTTATCTTCTTTGTTTTCTATAAAGAACATTGAATTAAAATTAATAATATTATTATCAACAGCCATGGAATATGTTTTTGGATAAAGTTGCTTCAAATTAAAGGTTTTATTCTCTTGTTTGAAAAATTTAATTTTAAAATCACTAACAATGATAGATCTTTTTTTAGATGAAAACAAACATCTAAAAGGTTGATTTGTACTCAAAAAACGCGTTGAAATATTATTTTTTCCTTTTTTTAAATAGAAAGTATCCTTAAGAATAAATTCATTTTTAAAAGATTCATAATTAATAATTGAAAATAAAACCATAGAATCCTCCTCAGCCATTATTTCCATGTCGCATATACAATCGTAACTTCCATCTTCTAAAATTGGAAATTCATTATATTTTACATCTGGTTTGACTAAAAACGATGGATATTCATTTTGGTGTGTTAGATATAAATAGTGTTGATTTAAACAATCTGTTTGAGATACATTGAATTTAAATTTTTCTGTATTAACTTGATGGCTATTTTTGTTTAAACCAAAAACCTTATACCCAAGATCATCAAAAACTAATGTGCTTTTTTCATATTTATTTAAGACATCTTTTAAATATGAATTGTAAATTATAGGATCACTATAATTATTGCTTATAATACAGTCAAAATCGTAAATTTTACTTTCATCTTTGACCAAATCAACCGTTTTATCATCAAAAAGGTAATGTATTTTTAAATCAGAATATGTTAGAAATTCTCCATCACGCAATACGAAAGCTTTTTTTAAATTATTTTCGCTTAAAAATGAAAATAATTTAAAAAAATAATTTTGATCCTTTTTTTTAGAATCATCAAAATAAAACAAATTAAATGAAAAAAAATTAATTTGTAATATATAATAAAGAACTCCATAAGAAATTAACAAGAAGACTAAAGATCTTTTTAAGAAACGTGTCATTTTAATATCCTTTTCATTTGAAACGCCACGGCAAGACAAACAATAGGATGAATTTGAAGCAAATATCTTGGATTAAATGCAAATGTACCTACGCCAGAAATTGTTGCAACAACAACAAACAAATAAAATATAAAAACAAAAAATATTGAAAAATTATATATATTTACAATATTATTAGTTTTTATTTTTTTTATAGACAACAATAAAGATATAACAAACAAAAAATAAACAATTCCAAATACACTTATTTCTGTAAATATTTTAAAAATACCAAATACAAATTTTTCATATAATGTTTTTATTCCTCTACTTAAGTCAAAATACATTTTATATTCATCTGACATAAAATTAATTATTTTTATATTTTCTAGATCTGCTAGAATTTTCCCATGAACCTTAAATGAATTATATAAATCAACACAAACAATTAAAAACATTGTCAAAGTCGTCAAAAAAATCAAAGGAATATACTTTTTTAACATTACATAAAACGACATTTCTTTCCTTTGATTTAAAAGAAAAACGATTGCAAACACCCCCATACATATAACATATGTTAATATGCCAGATGAATGATAAAACCAAGAAAATCCAAATGAAGCGCCTAAAATTAAAAAATAAATTATATCTTTCTGAGGAGTAATTTTTTCTGAAACATTTTTAAGATATTCATAGACAATCAAAAAAGAAGCAAAAAAAAGAAGCATTCGACTTGAATCAATATGGCATTCAAGTGCGCCATTTAAACATAAAGGTGTCGTTAATAACAACAAAGAAGCCCAAAAATTAAAACGCTTTGTTTCTTTATAAAGAGTAATAATAAGTGCTAAAGCAAGAAAAAATATCATTGAAAATGAACATATTTTTGCAAAGAAAAGACCAATATCTTCTGATAAACCAAGCCTACCCCAGGCAAGAAGACCTGGATATCCTAAAGGATGAGACCATGGCACAACAAATCCTCTTTCATTAACAGCACTTGTTGATGGATAAAAAGAAGTTTCCTTCAAATTGTCTATAAGATTTGAAAGATAAAAATATTGCAATGGATCATTTCCCAGCAATGGTTTTTGTAAAAACCATAAAATAATGAAAAAAATCATAAAAAGAAAACAAAAAAAAGAAAATTTATTTATTTTTTTTGTAATTGATTTTAGTGAATAGAATTCATTCAAAAACAACCTAAAGAATTTAGCTTTCAAAATCAACAAAAAGATAAAAGGGATAATCGTTAATAATATATATAAACCAGAATCTTGATGCGGTAAAACTCTTAACAAGAATATATAAAGCCATGGAATTAAACAAAAAGAAAAAATATAAGAATATACAATCTTATATCTACTTTGAATTTCAGTAGAGCACAAAAAGGTATATATGCTTGCAGGCGCAATTAAAAAAATATTTAAAATTTTTATTATTAAATAAATATATGTCATTTATAATTTAACATCAAACATATCAGACCATTCTCCAAAACTCGCTATACGCCACAAAGTGAAATCAAAATGCTGAGATCCACTTAAGCTCCCTTCTAAATAATACATTAATGAGCTTTTGTCAAAAAATTCTGGAAACTTGTTATATACCTTACTAATTGAGTTTCTAATATAATGATTTAAATCACCCCTAATCCACTTTGTTTCAGGAACTGAGAACCCTAATTTGCTTTTTCTTTTATAAACTTTAGAAGGCAAAATGTCCTTCATTGCTTCTCTTATAAGTACTTTTGTATACCCATTTTTATATTTATAGGAATTACCAAGACCAATAGAAAGTTCAACAAGTTTTGGATCCAAAAATGGAACACGTGCTTCTATCGAATGTGCCATGGAATTTCTATCTTCATAATGTAGTAGCATTGGTAAATGAATAGACTGAACATAGGCGGAACATAAATTACCAATATCAGAAGAAGTTGATAGATTTAAATAGTCTAATGCATTTTTTTCTGTTGAATAATTTTTTTCATTTTCTAAAAAATAGTTGTTATTTATTATTAATTCTTTTGATTTATTTTTTTTGTTAAATAGTCTTTTTAGTGACCTTAAAACAAAAGCAGGCTCGCTCATTGAAAAATTAAGAGCAAAACTTGCAAAATCAATATATTGATGACGCGCTAAAAGCCACTTCATATAATGCGGCATCATAAACAGATAACCTGCAAGTTGTTCATCAGCACCCTGCCCGTCCAGCATTACTTTTAAACCATGTTGATGCGCCTCTTTAAAAACTGACCATTGAGCAAAAATACTCATGCTTCCAAATGGTTCATCTTGATGCCATGTTATTTTTTTGATATCAGTCAAAAGATCTTCTTCTTTTGGAAAAATAAAATGAGAAGTACAATTTGTTTTATCAACAACAGCTTTAATAAATTCTCTTTCATCAAAAAATTTATCATTATAACATGCACTAATCGTAACAAGTTCTTTTGTATTTTTTAAATAATCAGCCATTCCTACAATTGACGAACTATCCAACCCACCTGAAAGACAAAAACCTATTGGCACCTCAGACATAAGATGTGTCTGAACAGATTTTTTGAATTTTTCTCTAAATTGATCAATTGCGTCTTTGAGTGTTATTTGAATTGAATCAGGATGTGGTAAAACATACCATTTTTTTATCTTAAAAGAGTGTGTCTTTTTAAAATCCTTTAAAGAAATAAACGCACACTCCCCTCCCCTTATTTGCTTCACTTCATCAAAAAGAGTGTCGTCGCGATGATCAAAAATACCATTTTTTAAAAAATCATAAGCGCGTTTTTTATGAATACGCCGTTCAAAATCTTCTAAACACGTAAATTGTTTTATCTCAGATGCAAAAGCTAAAAATTTTCCTTTTTGATAGTAATACAAAGGCTTTATACCAAATGGATCTCTTGCTACAAAAATATGATCTGATTTTTTATCATAAATTACAAAAGAAAACATCCCAGAAAATTTATGAAGACATTCTTCGCCCCACTGAACATAAGACTTTAAAACAACCTCTGTGTCTGTGTTGGTTTTAAATTGATGTCCAAATCCTTCAAGTTCTTGGCGTAAATCTTTATAATTGTAAATCTCTCCATTATACGTAATCCACAACGCATGAATTTTATCTTCCATAGGTTGATGACCCGCTGATGAAACATCAACAATTGCAAGACGTCTATGACCCATAAAAATGGGGCCAAAAGAAGTTTCAAATTTTAAAAAATCAGAACCATCAGGACCACGATGTTTAATAATATCAATTACATTTGATGATATTTCGCGTGAAAATGAAAACCAAATACCACACATTTTATATTATTTGCCACTTAATTGTTTGTTTTTTATTTTTGTAATTTCAGCCATAATAGCTGCGCCTATTATTTTTACATCAAAATGCTCAAAAGCATAATTTTTTGATTTTTCTTGAAGACTCTTTCTAAGGGGTTCATTTTCAACCAAATGTAAAATATTTTTTGCCAAGGCTTCAGGATCATCGGGTTGCACTTTAATAAGCCAATCATAATCAGAAATTCCTTTAATATCAGAAGAGATAATCGCAAGCCCTGATGCCGCATAATCCCGAATTTTAATAGGGCTTAATCCAATATTTTTATTTCTTTCAGAGGTAAATGGGGCAATCGCAATATCAAAATCAGACAACATTAAGGGAACATTTTCAAAGGAAACTTCCCCGCAAAAATCAACATTGTTTTTTAAATTTAAGGAATTAGACAGTAATTCAAGATTTTTCTTTTCAGGACCATCTCCAACAATTATTAATTTTATATCTTTCCTATAATTAAGAATGATAGGCATTGCCATTAACGCAATATGTACACCTTGCCACGCAGCTAAATTTCCTATAAATCCTATTTTAAAATAATCTGATTTTAATTTTTTAAAATTCTTTTTATCTTCAAAAGATGCAACATCAGTACCATTTTGAAAAACAACGATTTTTTCTTGTCTTACCCCATTATTAACAAATTTTTCTTTTATGCCATCCACGACAACTCGTGTTAAATGAGCCATTTTAACATCTAATATTTGAAGTTTTTTAAACAAGAATGAAATAAATTTATTTTTTTTATTTGATTTTAATTCGTCTTCAACCCATCCGTGATGTTCTGTTACAACAAAAGTATTTGAAAAAAATCTTAAAAAAAATACTAAAATAAAACTCATCAAATTATATCGTATATAAACAACATCAACATGTTCTTTTCTGGCAATATTTAAAATTTTTGGGATATTAATAAGAAAATTTATTGAATTTGGAAGTTTTTTATTAAAATAACCACTTTTTTTAATAATATTATCTTTTTCTAATATTGAAAATAGTTTTGAGTTTTTTTCAGCCGTAAAAATAATGATCTCATCATTTGACACATAAGAAAAAGAATTTGCTGTTCTTAAAAAATTAATTGAACATGCGTTGTTTTGATTTATATCAATGCCTGCAGTTATTAATATTTTCATATTTTTCTATAATACGTTTGCTGTAAAGTAAAAACTTTGTCAAAAGGCATATTATGCAATTTTGAAAGCCTCAAAAAAAAATATCTTTCTTTCATTTTAATTCGCTACGACTATAATATACTTTTTAAAAAAAAAGAACCTTTAGATGATGTGTTTTACACTATAATTTATCAGACTCCTATTTAAATCACAAATGTGTTTACCTTATTATGCGAAGATAAACAATTATTAAAAATAATAATTAGAAATTTTTGCTCAATAGGAATCTTAATTTCGCAACGTAGTTAGCTTAAGAAGTAATTTTTCAACAATTTCAAAAGTTGATTTTTTTAAAGTTTGAGCACCTAATTGATTATCAAGATATCCATCTATATATACAATATATACAATTTTTGAATTATCAGACGACATACTTTTAATGTAATTTGTATCTAAAAAAGACGTAGAGTATAATTCATTTAATGTTATATATGCAAGTGCATGATAATGTATAACAATAATAGATGGTCTTGTACATAAAATCCTACACTAACATCAGTGAAACTCCACGGGGCAAGCCCCATGAAGTTTCAGTAAAATTATATCTAATATTTTCTTTTTTCAGATTTACCATTTGTTAAATAGTGATTTTTAGCAAATGCTATCTTTGCCTCGTCTGAAGGTAATTTTTCAGCAGCTTTTTCTAAATCTGGATTTAATTTAAGATAGTTATTAGGATCAAAATCTGTAGGCAGACCATCTTTTGTTTGCGTAACAATATTATTTGTATTTATTTCAGGCTCCAATGATTCCATATTGTAAACAACAACAAGAATTATGCTACAGATTATAGCAAGCCCTATAAGTAAAAGTTTTTTATTTTGTATAAAATTATTTGACGAAGATTTCTTTGTATTAACACTATTCATTTGACTTTAACTTTCATTAGCGTATTGTTAGGCTTTATCTTAAAAGGACATTTAAAAATTTTACGCTTTATCGCATAAAATAAACATAGGCTCAATATACTTTTATCATCCTTGCTCCATTTTTTCAAATGTTTTTTGTATTTTTTTGCAAAAATATATATTTTATATTAGTTCGAATCATTTTATAAGATACCTCAAAAATTAGATTCGTAGATCTAATATTTTCTTCCCTCTTTTTTTCCATTTAATAGATAATGATTTTTAGCCCAATCTGTTTTTTCCATAATTGTTGTCATTTTTTCAGTCGCTTTTTCTAAATCTGGGTTCAGATCTATATATGTAAGAGGATTAAAATTTGGTGGTAAAATGTCTTCTTTTTTACCAATAGAATCACTTATACCTATTTTAGATTCCAATAATCCTACACTACAGATGACAACAAATCCTGTGAATAAAAAGTTACGGCTTGGTATTATATTGTTGTTCCAAGCATTTTTTATAATGATAGACGGGGTAACTTTTTTATATCCAAGAATATATCGTCTTCCTGGCATTTCAATACAAGCCCATATTAAAAATGATAGTGATAATAAAATAGATATAAAAATACTAAATGTAATAGGGTTTGGAAAATCTGCAAAATAAGAAATTTTACCTCTATAAATGGTTAATAAAGTTTGATGTGTTAGATACATTGAAAAACTTATTTCTCCGAGAAGTACAAAAAATGGATTACATAATATCTTTGAAACTTTTCCACGACCTTGCGCAATAAGATAAATTAATAAACCAAAAACAAAAACAGATCCACAGTGAACGATCCATTGATCTAAAGCTGGTCCTAATTTTAGTGCCCTACTCCAATTTACAATATAATTTGTGTTATACATAAAAACAGCACAAAGGATGATCGAACTTATTTCACATATAGTTGCTAAAAAAGGAATATAATTTTTTTTTATTGTTCTTTTTTTATATAAAAATGCAATAGACATACCAATAATGAATTCAAATATTCTTGAAAGGGGATTAATATATATAAGACCATGTTCAGTTACTGTGAGATCGTTTCCAGGTTTTTCATAAACTGATAATTGGCACGCGTTTGATATAAGCACTAAAATAATAAGAACAATGCCAGAAATAATAAGTTTTATAAACCAAGTGTTGTTCCATTTATAGAGTAAAAGGGGGAAGGCAAGGTAGAAAAAAAACTCGGTTGAGACGCTCCAGGCTACAGCATTATAAGAAAAATAATAATTTGATGAAGGTATCCATGATTGAATCATTAAAAGATGTGCTATCGCTGTTTTGATATCCCAAGGAAAAGAAATAAGGGCAATAGCGATTAAAAAACTAGCAATATAAGCAGGAACAATTCTTGCGATACGTGCTTTCAAAAATTGTTTTATTTCTGTCCAAGTATTTAAATTTGGATAAACATAAGTTAAAATAAATCCAGATAATACAAAGAAAAATGAAACACCTTGACCTAAATTGATACCTGAATAATGTATACCAAACAAGCCGTTTGAATGATGAATAACGATCATGAAAGCGGCAAAAAACCTTAATGAGGTTAGTTGATCTATTTTTGTATTGTTTTTATTCATTTTATTTATACTTTGAATGATTTTAATTAGATTAATTTTTACATATCATATTAAATATGTTTAAAATTTTTATACAATAAGATACGTAAAAATCTATTCTTAATTTCTTTTAGCACTCTTTTATTTCTTTTTCAAATAGTTTCTTTTTGTGAAACTCCCCCCGGGCAAGCCCCGTAGTTTTTCGTTATAACTATAAAAAATAATTGAGCTTGTATTTTCTATAGATAATTTAATATTTTCTTCCTTCTTTTTTTCCATTTATTAAATAATGATTTTTAGCCCATTCTATTTTTTGCTCATCTGAGGTCATATTTTCGATAGCTCTTTGTAAATCTGGATACATGCGAAGATATACTAGGGGGTAAAAATCGGCTGGTAGTCCCTCTATATATTTCCTTCCCTCTTTTTTTCCATTATTTAAATAATGTTTTTTGGCCCATTCTATTTTTTGCTCATTTGAGGTAATTTTTTCCGTCGCCAATTGTAAATCTTTATACAATTGAATATATGAAAGAGGATTAAAATCGGCTGGTAGTCCCTCAATATATTTCCTTCCCTCTTTTTTTCCATTATTTAAATAATGATTTTTAGCCCATTCTATTTTTTTCTCATTTGAGGTAATTTTTTCTGTCTCCAATTGTAAATCTTTATACAATTGAATATATGAAAGAGGATCAAAATCTACTGGTAATCCTTCCATTTGTTTTGTTTGGCTAATAAGAATTTTATTATATAAATCATCTTCAATTTCAATTAATTTTATAATTTCTGCCTGCTCAGAAAAGCTTTTCACTTCATTTTGAAGATAAAGCTCATACCATCTTTCTTCAGTCTCTAAAGCTTCTTTTAAATTCTGTCTATCGTGAATCGTATTTCCATAAAAATCTTGAGTCACAAGTCGCTTAAAATGCCCGCCACTAAAAAATAAATCGATAGTTCTTAAATCGGGATCAATCAATATTTGACGCATAGGAATAAGCCCTATATCTGATTCACGCCAAACGTTAATATTCAATTGCTTCAA
This sequence comes from Alphaproteobacteria bacterium, assembly GCA_030680745.1. Classification (NCBI taxonomy): domain Bacteria; kingdom Pseudomonadati; phylum Pseudomonadota; class Alphaproteobacteria; species Alphaproteobacteria bacterium. The sequence continues at coordinate 27,974 of JAUXUR010000023.1, read as the reverse complement.
TCTTGCTACAACATCGATTAATCCCGTTGGTGTGCTTATTTCATAACTTGATTCTTCAAGACATGCTAAATATTTATCACTAGGAATAATCTCTGTTGGATAAGCAACGAAATAACGATTAAACATAAAATCTATCAATTGTTCAGGCGTTAAAATATTTGTTTCATTTAAAGCTGTATCTATCTCCACTTTTGAAGGATCAGTGTATGCTTTATGTGCATACCAATCTTTTGCTTCTGGCGTTAAAATAGTAAGTATAGTGTTATCCTCAGCATTATTCATAACATAGTTATAAATCTCTTCACGGGTGCCTAGAATATGAAAACCACAATCACCATCTCCAACAACTTCAAAAACATGAAATTGTTGGCCTTGAGGTCCAAATAGAACCTGCCTAGGCTCATCAAATGAATTCATCACGAAATTTGCAGCATTGAGTGAAAAGCTTAAAAGCATACAGATAAAGATTAATGACGTTTTATACATAATAATAATCCTAAATTAATTAACAATATAATATTGTATTATAAATTATTTAAAAATAAAACAACATTGTTGCCATGGTATTTCATAAAATAAATATTATTTTACTTTGAAATTTAAAAAAATTAAATAGAAATAATACTCTTTTTATTGTTTTTGTGGTTTTTTTATTTGTATTTTCTATTTTCTTTTTTTCCACAACTTAAGTAATGTTGTATAGCAAAAGCCGTTTTTTCTTCTTCCGAGCGCTTGTTAATAGTCTCAGCATAAGGATCTAAATCACGATTTAGACGACGATATACAAGAGGATCAAAGTCAGCAGGTAGCCCCTCTACATATTTTCTTCCTTCTCTTTTGCCATCATTTAAATAATGTTGTATAGCAAAAGCCGTTTTTTCTTCTTCCGAGCGCTTGTTAATAGTCTCAGCATGACGATCTAAATCAAGATTTAGACGACGATATGTAATTGCATCAAAATCTATCGGTAAAATATTTAATTGCTCGTATTGTGCTTCTTGATTAACAAACAAATCAATTAAGCCTGTTTGATAAACCCAATCTTCAAATGTATTGATGCCTTCATCAGCGCTTACATCTTTTATACGTTGTGCTGAAGCAGGCGGCACAAATATATGCAACGTTGCCAATGGATTGCTAAATTTAGGTTCAGATATTTGATACAAAACACTCCATATCGCACGTGGCTTTATCTCACCATCAATATTGCGTTGTAAAAAATCAGGCCCAACAGCAGGAACTGGCCCTGAAAGAACATTGTTTAAAAAAGGTGCAGGCGTTACGCCATCCGCAGCCTTTCTAGCTGGGTCTTGTGGATGCACCGATACATTTGTTTGAAATGTTTCTTTAGATTGATACGTTATCAAAGGAAGAAATGATTGAAATGGTGTTGTTGCTGTTGCTTGAATTTCTCCACGCGGAAATTGGTTAATCAAAGTTAAAGGAAGGCCATCAATAGGCAAAAATGCAACGCGCATATTTTGACCAATTGCGTCTTCGGCATTTCTTGCATTAGCCTGTGCATGTGGAACAGTATAATATTGAGGGCGAAAAGCTAATGGATTTGCAGCACTTTCATACGGCATATCTCGAGGCGTTATCTCCTGAATAACAATTTTAATTTTAAATTCTTCAATATTTCCAGCATCTTGATAAAAATTTGGATTTTTACCACTTACTTTATACATTAATTGCAGAAGATTAGGATTTTGTTCAACAATATTATGAAATAAATCTGTTCCAGGTATTACATTGATATTTGCAAGCGTTAACCATTGACTGCTATCAGGATTGTATGGATGAAAAACAGGATGTTTGCCATGACCTAATGTACGAGTATATAAATCTGAAAACCCTACATAGTTATCATTATATTCATTTTCTATTTTGAAGAACTGAACAAAATCACCATTTTTTTCTTCAAAGAACATAGTTTTTTCAATTGGATGCTCTGCTTCCGCGCAAGAAAATGTCAATGCAAAAATTGCACCTATAAAACCTAGAGCTTTTTTCTTTATAAACATATAAGATCTCCTTTATCGTAACGTCATATTTAAAATTATTTTTAATGTATATAGTTAATTGTATAGACAATTTACATATATTGCAAGACAATACAATCGTGCTGTCGTTCTGCATTGCTATTTTAACTTATTATTAAATCTATATGATTAATAATCATATCAGTATCATCACATTAAGAAAAAGATGATTTATATACCCAGAAAAGTTTACAATCCTCCATATAAAAAGTTTTTTTCGTCCAATGAACTACACCAGGCAACCCTCATGGCTTTGTGTGTGTGCTAAAAATTATTAATTATAGCACACATTTAAAATCTTAATAAAATGAGAATCGAATAAGGTTCTGTCGCATCTGTTAAATAGGAAAAATTACATATCAAAACGCAGCATACAATTATTTATAAAACGTTTACGTAACGATTAACAAACAAAAACAAAACACATATCAAACAAATATGCTTCACACCTAAAAATTTATCTACTTTTAGCATACATAAACTATACGTGCCTTCTTTCCACTATTATAGTTTCATCCCAGAAAAACCACATAGCCGCACATTCACACTATAGGATACAAGTATATTTTATTACAATACGTTTATATAACGATTAACAAACAAAAACAATACGTTTATTAAACAAATTTGTTTTAAATCTCATGAAAAATAATACGTTCAGCATACGTATCGTACCTTCCTTCTATTATTATAGTGAACTTGGACAAGCCACGTAGGATCGCATATTACATGCATGCTTGTCCTCCATTTAAAAAACTCTAAAATTGTAAAGCCTCAGAAAAAAGATAGACTCCTTCATCCACGAATCAAACCTCATGGTTTTGCGTTTGCAATAAAATTTAAACTATATTCGTTTATAAAACATTTATGTAACGATTAACAAACGATTATAATATGTTTTTTAAACAAATTTCCTTTGAAGGCCCTGAAATATATCTACTTTTATCTTATAACAACCATACCCACCCTTTCCTCTTTTATTATCATGTGACTCAATCAATCCTTTTTGCTTTAATCTTTGCAAAGAAGTATGAACTGATGGCGCTGCAGATTTTACAATCACTGAAAGATCTTTAATAATAATAGGCTGTGTGTAATAATATTCAGAGTCATTTGATTCAATTGTTTTAAGAAAATAAGCAATAATAGACTTTTGAACACCATATAAATTACGATATTCTCTCTCATAATTTATTAATTGCTGATCAACTTGAACATCTTGAGATTGGACTGGAGAACGCTGATCAGCAGACTCAATAACAGCTTGTTCTGTATTGCTACTTTGGTCATTTTCAACACTTGAAGAAAGAATATCATCATCCCAGGGGCGATAAGATTTCTTTTTAAACTTTGTTGTAAGGTCTTTTTCCTTCATAAGGTCTTTAATGAGCGGCATGATATATCACCTACGCAGAAATCATTAAGTTGTTTTCGTCTCGTTTTAATCCAAGAACCTCTCTGGTAAATAAATCTATATCTTCTTTAGCAACAGTGTTTTTTAATGAAGAAAATATATTAGAGCCTGTATATATTGTATTTGGAAATTCTTGACATATTCTAACAAAAGTTTGACAAAGTAAAGTCTTGAAAATTTCATGATTAAATATTTTAGAAAAAACCTCATTAGAAAGAGCAGTTCTTGAATCAAATTTATTTAATACAATTTTTAATGCAACGTCTTTACCAAATTTATCGCCTAAGCTTTTAATCTCTTCATAAGATATTCTTAAACCAGACAAACTAAATTGCTCTGGAGTTAATGGTGCAACGACCATATCTGAAGAAAGCGTTGCCGCCGCAACAGATTGTCCAAGAGCAGGAGGACAATCAACCACAATAACATCATAATGTTTTAAAGCCTTTTGAAAAAGATTTGCATAAACTCTATCTAAAGGATACTTATTTAGCATTATAAAATTATCTAATATTGCATTTTCAATTCTGCTTGGAACTAAATCTAGCCCAGGCGATATATTAACAACTGCAGTTTCTAATCTAAGATTATCTTTTAATATATCAATCATCACCGGCGTATCTTTTGGATTTACATTAAACGCTTGGGATAAATTACCTTGTTGATCCAAATCAATACAAAGCACGCGCGCGCCGTATAAATTTGATCTAACAGCAAAAGAATGCGCTAATGATGTTTTTCCAGTTCCACCCTTAACAATCTGAAAAGAAATTATTTTAGGCGTAAACCTAATATTGAATAATTGCTTAGACGTTTCATATCCAAAAAATACCCTGTTTTGACTTTTATAAGAAATTAAGTTTTTCAACTTAAGATGTTTATGAACATATTGAAGTGTCATCCCTAAAAAATTAGCTGCCTCTGCTGCTGTCATTTTTGCATTAATATTATCTTGTATCATTTTTACCTCATGTATTAAACACCATTTTTTTATTATAACAAAATAATGTACATATACAATACGTATTATAAACACATACAAAACGATTAAAAAACAACACCTAAATGTATAAAAAACAAAAAAATTATAACCATTTGTTTTTATTTAATTTTTTAAAAAAGAAAATCTTCAATTAATATACGATTATTAAATGTTTAGCAATTGATTTGTATTTGTTTATAATTTGTATATAATTTGAATGTTAAACGTTTTATTATTTTCATGCACCACATCTAAACACGCCCCAAAAATACAAAACTATAGCTCACCTCAAAGATATATCTATATTATTCAATATTTTCAGTTAGTTACAAAAAAATAAATGATGTTATATATATGGAAAGAGAGACAAATGATTTTAAAATTGATTATAAAAAACCATCTTGATATTCTTCAATTTAAGTTTTATAGCTTAATAAGAGGTTTACTTAAACGGTCTTACGTTAAGACAATTTGATTAAACATAAAAAAAATCCCCGGTCTAGATCACCGAGGATTTCTTAATTAGCCGTACATCATAATCGACAGCGTACTAGCATATCATAGTAATATTTATTTACTATGATATCAATATTTATGGTGTATGACGTTAAATTTCAGTTAAGGATAATTAACAATGTCAGAAGCACGCATTATAATGCCAAAAGAAAATTGTTTGGTTTTACAACCTGTTATTGTGCAGCACTTAGGTAGATCACCTGCTTTGTTTTTACAACAACTTCATTATTGGTTAACATCTGAATCCAGTATTGGTGTTACCTATAAAGGAAAAAGGTGGATTTATAATTCAATTAAAGATTGGGCGAATAATATAAAAACAATCTCGGAAGCCACAATCAAAAGATCAATAGCATATCTCAGAAACCAAAATGTTATTTTTATAGAATCTTTAAATCCAAACAAAGCCATACGTACCAATTATTATACAATAAATTATGAGCGCTTAAATGAAATAATTGGGCATGAAAAAAAAGATGATTTTTTTCCAATAAAAAATTCAATCATTGAAACAGAAAACAAACAAAAAAATTTAGACCAACCGATCAAAATGATCTATCCATTAGATCAAAATGATCCAATCATAAATAAGGATTCTGAGAATACTTCAAAAAACTTAACTTATAAATCTGATTTTCAAAAAATAAATAAATCTTATCAAGTCCAACAAGTCGAAAAAAAAATAAATAATATATCAAAAGAAATGATTGATATATGGATTGAAATTGTAGAAGAAAACAAACAAACTTTATTATTAAACAAAAAAAGAGCACAGCATCTTGTAGCAGCTTTTAAGTTAAAATTTGATGCTTCACTGGATAAATGGAAGAGTTTTTGTTGGAAAATAACACAAAGCAAATTCTTAATGGGGAAAATAAAAAAAACTTTTAAGGCATCACTCGATTGGGCTTTAAAATTCGATATTATTCAAAGAATTTTTGAAGGTGATTTTGGATTAACTGAATTTAAGGAACAAACAGCAATAATACCATCTAATCAATTAATAGACGATATATCTCATCAAATACAAAGTGTAGAAGGGGATGAATATATAAAAACGATTCAAATAATATTATTGAAAAAAAATGGTGTTTGCACTTATAAAAATTGGTTTGAAACAATAAAATGGGATAGGGAAGGGGATAATATTATTTTATCAGCACCTAATAAATTTATGTTTAATTACATAAATACTAATTTTAAGAAATCAATTGATTTAATTTGGAAAAAAATAAATGTTTATGGAGATGTAATGTTAAAAATGTAAATTTATTTTATCGATAAACTTTTTTATAGTATAAACGTAAAACGACGAGGCTTGCCCCGTAGATGAAGAAGTCCTTCTATTTTTCAAGAGACTTTAAGATATTTGATGCTTTTCAAATAGAGGGCAAGCTTGCTTGTAAAAGGGTGATACCGCGCGGCTTCCTAAGTATCATCAAACGGCCGTTTAATGATACTAAAATATCAATATTAAAAAACGACTGAATTAAAGATATGTAGAGTGCTTAAAATTATCATTAACTTATATCATAAATCAATGTATCATAATCTTATGAAAATTGGCAATTTATGAGATAAAAGTAAGGAAGGTATTCTTAATGAGCAGATTAATCGGATATGCACGTGTTTCAACATCGGGGCAGGAACTTAATCTTCAGATTGATGCGCTTAAAAAAATAGGGTGTGAAAAAAAGAATATTTTCACAGATGTTGTCTCTGGTTCTAAAACGGATAGGCCTGGATTAAATGAATGTTTAGAAACTTTACAATCAGGGGACACACTTGTTGTTTGGCGATTAGATCGTTTAGGGAGATCAATGTCTCATCTTGTTTCAACCATTGAAAATTTGATTGTAAGAAAAATTGGATTTAAATCTATTTCAGATGGGCATATAGATACAACGACTGCATCAGGAGAGCTTATCTTTAATATATTTTCGTCACTTGCTCAGTTTGAAAGACGTCTTATTCAAGAAAGAACAAAATCAGGATTAGAAGCAGCACGTGCTAGGGGCAGGGTAGGGGGCAGAAAGCCAATAAGCAAATATAATCCAAAAGTATTAGCCGCTCAAAAATTACATCACGATAAATCAATGCCCATAGAAAATATTTGCAAAGAATTACAGATTTCAAAACCAACTTTATATCGCTATCTTAAATTGAAATAAAAAATATCATCAATATAGATTATAGTTTGTTGTGTTTATTTATAAATTTTTTAGAATTTTTGCACATCTAATGATGTAGTATATAAAAAGATAGCAATATTTACCTAATTTTTACTCAAGCTGCACAAACGCGACAGAACCTTATTTTAAGAGTTTAAAATAGATTTAGCGACTTTTTACGACAAAATACCGGAAATTTACTGGTATTATAATTGACAAATAATAACAATATCCCTTAAAATCATTCTATGAGCTTTATCCCAAAATATACAATTACGCCGAAAATAGTAAATGCGCTGACCTCGATAGAGGTTTGTAAGCATGACATTACTTATTTACCTATAACATCTTTAGTTATAGCTTCTTTGCGTGAATCTGCACGATTAATGTCAACACATCATTCAACAGCAATAGAAGGAAACAGGCTTACTCCATCGGAAGTAAAAAAAGTTATTAAAGAAGGATCTCATTTTCCAAATAAAAAAAAAGATGAAGAGGAAGTTCTTAATTATTATAAAGCACTAGAATATATTGAAAAACTTTCTTTAAAAGAGCCTCATATTATTCATGAATATGATATAAAAATGCTTCACGGTATATCTTTTATAGGACATAACAAACCTATACCTTATAGAGATGGCCAAAATGTGATTAGAAGCGGAAAACTTGTTGTTTATATTCCACCTAAACATGATGAAGTACCAATTTTAATGACAGATTTAGTAGAATGGATCAATAATTCTATTAAACAACACATCCCCATACCTATTCTTGCTGGATTAGCCCATTATCAATTTGCAACAATTCATCCTTATTATGATGGAAATGGTCGGACTGCTCGTTTGCTTACTACACTCATATTACATAAGTATGGATATGGTCTTAAAGGAATATATTCTTTAGAGGAATATTATGCACGAGATCTTCAATCTTATTATAATGCGTTAACCATTGGTACAGATGAAGATTATTATGATGGCAATCGTTCTACAGAAGACCTTACATCTTTTTTAGAATATTTTATTCAAGGCATGTCAGAATCATTTGATATTATTTGTAAACAAGCAAGAAAATCAAAAGATTTTGGTCGTGTAGATCATTCTCAATTACTACGTCAATTAAAACCACAACAACGACAAATTCTTAAATTATTTTTATCAACAAAAGAAATAACAACAAAAGACATTTCTCAATTTTTCAATTTTAGTGAACGACAAGCGCGTCATTTAAGTAAAAAATGGGTAGAAGAGAAATTTTTAGAAATATCAAATCCTGCACCTAAAACAAGGACATATCAACTTTGCGAAATATATGAAACTCTAGTCACACAAAATATAAATGAACAAAACGCATGAATACTTAATGTGGTTTAAGTTATTACTTAGTTTTTAGGTCTCGTTTTTTGGGTTCTGTTGCATCTGTGTGACTTGTGTAATACAATAAAATTTACCTTTAACTCATTCTTTTTATGTTGTTTTTAATATGTTTATAACATATTTATCCCCAGAAACTGGGGATAACAATTTTTTTATCCCAATGAAGTTTATTGCTTTTTTCTCTTTCCTTCAACAGATGCGACAGAACCTTTACCTATCATCGAGTTTCTTTTGACGTTTACGTTTCTTAAGATCATCAGCATCATCAGAAGATCTATATTTACGTTTTTTGTCATCTGATGAAAGAAAATCATCTTCTAGTTCATAATCATCTTTTTTTGAAAGTTCTTCCAGTAAAAGACGATGTTGCTGTAACATATGATTATTTTGTTTCCATGAATCTTTTTCATGAACAATTAAATAATCTAAAACTTGTTGTGCTTTATCAGAAGAGACAATTTTTTTAAAAACCTAAACATTTTCTCCAATGTTTACAAGTAGATCTATTGCAGACATAAAAGAATTTGGTTCTTCTGTACCCAATAAATTAAATAATAGTTTTTTTGCCATTTTGGTGTATCACTTCAAAAGCATCAATCTTTTTTGAAGAACCTTTAAACTCTAGTGTTATCACGACATTTTTATCAAAAAATGTATTTACCTTGATGGGCCATAATTCCTGATTTAATTTGTGATTATCTTTATTAAGAACAAAAAGCTTCTCATCGATAAGAACTATTTCCACTTCATTTTTATCATGCTTATAAACACCCACAAATTTTTTATGTGACATTGGATCAACCTGAATTACTTTCTTTGTAATAGGCTCAAACCCCGGTATTTTATAAACATCAGCAATTGCGTGTGTCACCTCAGTTATTAGTCCAAAAGCATTTGTACTATTAACCATAACAATCATGCCTTGTCCTCGAAAAGGGTAAGCGCTTAATTCTGCAATAAACCCTTCATCTACACCACCATGCGAAAATTTAAAATCCGCATTTTCGCCACTCACAAAAACACCCAACCCCGTTTTTTCTATTTGAGGTTTGATCATTTCTTTAACAAGATCAATATGCAATAGCCCCGCATGCCCTTTTAAAATATTTTGAATAGATAAAATAAAATGGGCCAAATCTGTTGGATTTGTCCATAAACCCGCTGCTGCCATTTCAGGATAAATATGCCAATTCCCTTTTACTTTTTCACCTGCTTTGATATGTCCATGCGCCGCAATCTGACTATCTTTTGTAGATAAAGGTTGATTGAAAGTGCTAGCATGCATCCCTAATGGTACTAAAACATTTTTTTGCATCCAAATATCATATTTCTCACCCGTCACATCTTCAATAAGAAATTGAACAATGGTTGTGCCACCCGAGATTCTTTGCCTGGCTGCGTGATAACACGAATAGGATCTGTATTCACAACAGGCTTTTTGCCATCTAAAATCTCGACAAGAGAAGGAATTTTTTGATCAATATTATAACCAGGAAATCCATGAACAGAAATACCTGCATTATGTGAAAGCAATCGTCTTAAATTAACTTTACCGTCTTTCGTAAATTTATGCGCAGGAATCTTCCAGGATTTAAGATATTGATTTACATCTTCGTCCAAAGAAATTTTTCCTTGCTGTACCAAGAGTAAAGCCCCAATTGCATTGAGTGATTTACTGATAGAACCTGCTTGAAATAACGTATTAGTATCAACAGGTTTACTGTCTGAACTATTTGTAAATGCTCCATATCCTTTTGCCCACGCTAATTTTCCATCATTAATCACAGCAATACTGACCCCAGGCGCATCATAATGTGCCATTCTCTCCAAAAGGTTCATGTGTTGAGGATTTTCTCCCTCAATAACAACAGACTCACGCAACGCATTTTCGACTTTTTTTATGGATTGTTGCTCAGATTGATACATTGGAAGTTTTTCATTTGTTAGAATTGGCATCGTATTCTTTTTGGGTACAAGTGTTTTAGTGCATGAAGAAAGATTGACGCCCAATAATACTATGAGGGATATTTTTAAAACCAATCTTTTCATTGTGTTGTTACCTTTGATAATAAGTGCTTTTGAATCTGTTGGTAAAAATGTTCTGTTATATGCTTATAAAGATAACATCTTTATGAATCCAAATAAACAATTTGGCTAGAGGCTGTTAACATTTCATAAAATCTATACCTAGTATGTAACTTTAGTGTCGTTTGTACGTTAGCACCCTGCATTTACACATCTATGAAACGCACTTTGTGCGCGTGGAGAGCAAAGTACTATGGTGATGGGGGCGGGCAATAATATCTCCTTTGATCATATAGTGAAATTTGGTAAAATTGCTAAAATTGATAAACCTAAAATTCATCTCATCATAGATCAAACGAGACAAGCTTTAAGCCGATGGCAGGAGTTAGCAAAAAACTATGGTGTAAGCCCTAAAAATAATAATCATATAAAAAATAAGCTTGATTATATATCTTCCTTACTATGATTTTTAGAGTATTTTCATCTCTTAAAATGAAGTTTTATCCATTAAAGTGTAAGTTTCTATAACTAATTTTTCGTCTAACTTCTTCTTATTATTATTAATATTTTTCAATTAAAAAATAAAAGAACAAAAATAAACAATAAATTAAAATATGTATACAGATAAATAGATATTAAAAAAATAACATTTGTTTTTTTATTGTTGAATATTAGTCAACATTACGTTCTATAGCTGTGACTTTTGTTTTTTAATTAAAAGTGATAATTTGTATATATCAATAGTAAACAACAATTAAATTGGAGTAAATAAATGAACTACATTATAAAAAAACGTTTAACAAAATTTTCTTTATTCTTGTTAACAATAGCACTTTCTTCTGGCCAATCATTTTCTATGAATCCTGAAGAATTAGTTTCTGTAAAAGAGAAATTAAAGAAAGTTGATAAAGAAAAGGTGGAGAGAACATATGAAAAAAGACTCAATAATTCGGATTATATAGTTTCTTTTAATGTTCATGTAAGCTTAAATCCAAAAGGTGAATATCGTGTCACAGAAACAAATCGCTATCATTTAACCAAAGCTATCAAAAGAACTTTGAAAGCTGGTCTTATAGCATCTCTTGAAAAAGCTCATGACAATCCTTCTTCATTTTATGTGGAATTTGAAAGAACGGATAAAGATGATTAAGCTTTGTTAAAATTTCATCTTCGTCTACGTGCCGCATACAAGTCGCGGCCATATCATTACCCATAAGTATGAACGAGAATTCGGAAATTAAAAAATGGTGAATTAAAGCGCAACCAATTGAATTAAAAAGAAAAACAAAGGGACTCGTCGTTGCGAATCCCCGTAGGGTGTGTGGCAATCTAGTTCTAAAATCAACATTTATAATTTTTGTAGGGCTATTTTCTGGATTGCCACGCGGCTTCGCCACTCGCAACGACAGAAAACTAAGGGTTCTTTTACGCGCATAATATAGATAATGCCCCTTAAAAAGAGGACATTGTCTAAAAATTCATATTAAGTATCAATAGATTATCATACTTATGGGTAATGTTATGGTCGCGGCACGTAGGTAGTGAGGTTCTGTCGTATCTGTTGAGGTTAGATAAAAAATTATGTAAACTTTGCTCCCTTTTGACAGACTATGCCATTAGTGTTAGAGTGCAAAAATTCTGAAAAGTTGATAAAGGGGTTAGGGGAGTAGTGGAACCGTAAATACACTAAGGAGCATCTTTTGGATTACGTATAGGTCTCAATTCACCCCTTTCTATAGCATCTGAAACCGCAAACGAGTACAGTCCCAGCATATTGATATGAGCATGAATAAGAGGTGACAATCGAGCAACATCTTCATCTAAAATAATATGACCTTCCTGTCGAAGTTTCTTCAGTACAGCCTCTATGTAGATTGTGTTCCACAGGATAATAATATTGACTACCAACCCTAGAGCCCCTAATTGGGGTGGTGTTAGATAAGCTTCCGCCAAACCGCATCTTGAAGTTTTAAAGAGAAAAATTCCCAATGTTTACTTTGTATTCTTGCTCTTAATCTTGAATTAACGCTTTGAATAGATTTCAAGATATTGACGACTCTAATGCCTCGAGTAAGAGTGAGTAAATGTATTGTTTATTTTAAAAACTAATATTGAATTAAAAAAAATTTAAAAACGAAAATTGATATGACAATATGAGGTAAGAATCTTTTATTTACAATAGGTTTAAACATAAAAAAGTTTCAAGATGCTGATTGGCGAAAGCTTGTCTAACACCACCCCTAAATGTTACGATCTTGGTTTTTTAAATTAATAATAATCTGCATCTGTTGGAATTTATGTCAGCAGATGCCCTAATTTTACTCAACTCACACAGATGCGACAGAACCCCGTAAATGCACTTCAGATACAAAACGTTTTAAACGTTTATTTCGAGAATCTAGTAATGCTATTGACATAAAAAAATTATTTAAACATATTGCCAGATGAAAACTAACCATTCTAAAATGCACGAAATTTAAAAAAGGAACCTAAACATGAAATTATTCAGACCGTTGTGTTCTAAACTAAGCCTTATTTTCCTTGCGTTAAGCTTTTCTAATGCCGGGTACGCTGAAAAAGGGTTAGAAAAAGATTGGAAACAATACCTCCCCGTTACAGGGTAAACAATTCAAGCCGATATCATGGAAATACAATCCTCTGAAGAATTTGAAAAATTAGCTGCAAAATTAAAAGTGGGGTTAAAGAAAAATCCTGAGTGGGCTTTAGAATTTGTGGGTTCAACCCCCAAAGGACAGCCACTCCCTTATCACGAAAATTTGGGTCTAACAAAACAAGAACATGCACAAATGCTGGAATTAAATCAGAATCAAGGGGCATTGAGTTTAAAGAAGTCCGGAACGATTGATATCACCTTTGAGCCCTTAAAAGATGGTAGGATTAAGATCCTAACGAATGAAAATTCAGCCCTTAACAATCTGATCATCTCTGCCAAAGAAGTTGAGACAAGATTTGGTAATTTGATCGATGTTTCAGATATTAATAATCAGGATCCAAAGGCCATTACCGGTCCATGGAAAGGAGTCAAATGGGGAAAAAATACGGTTGATCAGAAGACGATGGTCGGAGAAAGTATTCAGTTCTGTATTGGAAAAAGAGCTGACAATAAAGATCAAGGCATCATTTATTATGATGGTAAAATTCTGCAAGGATACACGACTCCTCCCACGCAATTTACACAAGTCCTCTTTTTTCCGTTAGCTAAATAAAGGGACAAAAAGAAGAAGATGTGTAATCCCCCTTGGATTGAGTATCTTGGTTTTTTGCCTTCGGATATATTTTGGCGTCAAGAGGGTGAAGTTTGGGCTCTTGGGGTCTGGTTGCCTTTTTGGGCTTCTTTAAATGACATCGAACGTCAGGCTTACCTTAAAGAGTGGGATTCTCCTTTAAAATGGCAAGAATTTTATAATCCGGCGTTTCAAAAAGAGTTGTCCTCCCTTGATGGTCCAGGAGGGTGGATTTTGCGCAATAACCTTGCCCCTTGTGATGATAATTTACCTCGGTATATTTCTGTGACTAAGGAACCTCCTTCTTTTTTGTCTACACTTAAAAGGTATGCTTTTCTAATTTTTGGAATTAGGCGTTAGTGGAGCAATGGAACAAGGAACCGACTTAAGGATTATCCATGCGCTTTAATTGTCATTTCCAATGATGATTGATTTTAGAATTTTAACATATTGAAGATCATTTTTTAATCGGCCATTTGTGTTTTAATGCTTCCTTTTTACCAAGACGCACAAGAGGGCTGTGTTGCACATTCCCATTTAACGGGGAACTTTTACCCTGCCGGACAGAGCCTCTTCATCAATATCCATTTGTATTTCATCCTCTTCCTCTATTTCTGGATTTGTATCCTGAAATTGATCGCGAAGTCCTTCAATAATATCTTCGATTTGTTTGTGCGCCTCTTTTTGTTCATCCCAAAACTCTTGATCATATTTTTCAGGATCACTAAGCGTTTGAACGATCGAATTTTTAAGTTCTTTTACTTTTTCGTCGGTAGATACATTTAATTGAGCGATTCGTTCAAATGCAGGTTGAATTAAATGCATGACAACGGGGATGAAATCGGCTGTAAGAATTTTTAAGCCCTTATCCTTTGTTGTATTGTTCAATAATATTTCGAGACTATTATACGACATTCCATATGGACATGCTTCACCTATTAGTAATGCTTCTTGAAATGGTGTATTTTTTCTTATTTTTTCATCTACATATTCAATGTTTGCATAGGCTAAATTGTTTCTGAGAGTAAGAAATTTATCCTGTAGATCTATCACATCATTTGTTGAATTTTGAATTTTTAATATGGTTCTAAGCAATAGAGGGAAAAGCCCTTTCACATAATTGCCTTTTATAGGATCTGAAAAATTATCTTTGCTTAAGATACATATTTTGATGATTTTACAAATCGTCGCTTTTGCGTGATAAGATAAAAAGGCGTCAATATAGGTATTTATTTCGTTTGGTAGCATTTCAGGATCTTTATCGGAAAGCCTTTTGTTTTCTGTAATGTGTACGCAAAATTTATTAAATATTTCTCGAAATGATATTTCTTTTTCGTCTTTAGAGATTTTTGGATTGTTTAAAAATTGCGTATAATAATCTTCCAATGCTTTTGAAAATTTATTATTTAGGTCCATTTCTTTTGGGTGAATGTTAACGCTAAACATGTTGGTTTGATTTTCTTCATTTTTTTCTGCAGGGATTGATAATATATCAAAGAAAATATTATATGTTTCTAGATCATAATTAGGGATAGCTAATGTAAAAAACTGACGAATTGTTAGGTTTGTTTTAAATAGTTCAGGAGGAGTCATAGTGAATGCTGTGTAATCTTTTAAAGAAAATTCTTTACATAGATTTTGAATCATATTGTCAACGTCAGCATGAGATTTTTTTGTATGCGCGCTTTGTCTGTCCGTGTAATTCTGCGACGTAATTCTTCTTAAAACTTTTTGTAAATAATCTTTGATTTCTAATAATGTGTCGCTTCTTTTTTTTGTTATAGCGTCAACAGGTTGAAAGTCAGAAAAAATTTTATTTTCTACTTCAGTCTCATTTGTAATTAAATTTTTGTATGAATAAATATATCTAAAAGCATTTGCAATAGTTTTCTTTTCAATTTCATTGATTCTTATGTGCATATTGGGTAAGAAAATCATTCCTAAACAATTAAAAACACTATTTACCAGATCCATGTTTTCGACCATATTTTCTTTGCCCGTCATGAATAAGAAAATAAGGAATGGTATTGTATTTATTTGAGTTTCAGTGAATTCTGGAATAACTTTTGCAAAGATAGGTATTAAATTTTTTGGCAAGGGATTAATCCTATGCGTAGAGATAGTTTTTAAGTGAATAGCTGAGATTGATTCTATTTGTTTTTCAATCTCTTTTAGATAATCAGCATGATTATTGTCACTTAAATCGCGAAGAATGGATGCAACATGATTTTTTATTTCCTCATTCTTTTTAATTTTATATTTTGAAAGGAGAGAGTTTGATTGAAAGGCGGTCTTTGTGCTTTGATGTAAGATCATTATTTTTTTATGTAAATTTTTTATGATTTCTACGTCTAATTTAATAAATTCTGTAAGATCTTTGGTTGTTTTTTCACACTTTAAATTTAGATTCAGGGTAAAAAGCTTTTTGCATATTTTTCTTAATACTTCATTATAATTTTTATGATTTTGATCGTCGGTTTCAAAGTTTCTTAAATTATTGATCAAATCGTTGAGAAAATTGGTGTTGCTATGAAGGTTTAAGATTTCATTGAGTGTTTTGTTGTTAGGATTCTTTAAGATACACGTGAGTAGATTTCGTTTGGTTAATGTTATTAATGCATGAATTAGTTTTGAGTTCAATTCTATATCAATAATTTCGCTGATATATTGAGTGATTTCACTAGAAGACATTCTTCTGAAATAGGCATCATCCGTTTCTGGATCAATTTTTTTAGAAAATTCACTTTTGATTTTAATTTGTTCCATGGAATCAAGCAGGAAAAGTATAAAATGACGTTGAAATATTTCGTTTGGAATTTCTTCATTGATTAATAAGGCACATTTTTCTTCGATTGCCACAAACGTAAGAAGCGCGCTTGCATTCACTGCATCTTTCCAAAATTCACCTAGTTTTTCTTTAAATAAAGGAACGTAATCATTTAAAAAAATATTTAATTCAGTTTCATTCATTGTATAAAAAGTGCTTTTCTCAAAAAAAGTTGCTATAGGGCATGTGAAGCAATTTTTTGCTGTAGAAAAATTTTTGAGATATAGATGAGGGAATTTGTCAGAAAGGCTGCTTAATTTTTGAAGGAAATCATTTTTGTTAGATTTTTCATCCAATTGGTTGAGTATTTTTTTTAAGATTTCCGCCTCATTTTGATTGAGTGATTGAATATATTCTTTGCTTTCTTGTGTTGCAGAGTAATGCAAAAAATTCAAT
Organism: Alphaproteobacteria bacterium; assembly: GCA_030680745.1. Lineage (NCBI taxonomy): Bacteria > Pseudomonadati > Pseudomonadota > Alphaproteobacteria > Alphaproteobacteria bacterium. The sequence goes on along the minus strand of JAUXUR010000023.1, from coordinate 10,980 downwards.
ATGTTGCTTGTGTCGCAGTGCTCACCGAAAGTAAGATATTTTTTAAGATTTAAGCCTTGCACTGTTAATAAATTTTTATAAGGCCGTATTTTTTTTGCGAAGTTTTGCATGGAAGTATCGCTTAACTTATTGTAATTGCTTAATATGTATCTAAACATAGCGAGTGCAAAAAAGGATTGATCGTCTTCTTGTGTGATTTCCGACATAAAATTTTTGACGATTTCTGTTTTATCGTTGGGTATTTTTTTTAAGTTGATAGCATTTAAAAGTTCAAGAGCTATAGATTTGTCGAATTTTGAATTCTTCATAATGTTTTCTATTGCTTCAATGAGGTGAAGTTCAGTGTCTTCGTTTGTAAAATAGTAAAGTTTCATGTACTTAGCTATTGATGTAAATATAAAATAATTGTCATTTAAAGATAGGTTTTTGTTATAAAGCCTTTTAAATATATTAAGAAATACGTTCCTATCTTTTTCTGTATTAATATCGTTTTTAATGTAATTTTTGGACTCTTTTGATGTAAGCTTTAATGAGTGTTTTATTATATCTTCCCAAATAATTGGATTTGGGTAATTGTTTTTTTGTTCTTCGATTAAGTCCAATTTTTTTTGATCGGAATAACTTATTTTTACTTTTTTTTTGGGCGGATTGACTTCCGACGATCTTGTTACAGTGCTTCTTTTAAGATTTTTTTTATTATCTTTGGCTGCGAAAAGTGGATTTACAATAAGGATAGCGGAAATTGCAATGGAAAGAAGTATTTTTAAATTCATCATAACGCCTAATTAAAAAAGATTTTATAAAAACTAACAGGATCTATTAAAAAATACAATAAAAATAAGTAGTTGATGTTGACATTTCGAATTAAGTTTTTGATAAATAATAATAATAAACTCTCATAATGAAGATTAGAGAAACTAAATTAAACGAGTTTATTATGGTCCGACTTATGCTCAATGATGAGTTCTGGTCTAAGCTAAGAAATACCATGCTTGAACATGGAATTTATAACAAGTCAAATCTTCGAAAAATGGTAGAAGGAATTTTATACCGTATGAGAATTGGCTGTCCTTGGCGAGACCTACCAGAAGAATTTGGAAGCTGGAATTTAATTTATCAAAAATTTAACCGCTGGTTTTTAAAAGGAAAATTAATGAAAATTTTTAAAGAATTAGCTTATGATCCTGATTTAGAATGGGAATTTATTGATGATATTATAGTTAAGGCTCATCAACATAGCGCAGGAGCTGTTGGTAAAGAAAATCAAGCAATTGGAAAATCTGTGGCTGGAAATACATCCAAAATACATATGGCAGTTGATGGATGCGGCTTGCCAATTGAATTCAAAATTACAGGTGGAGAAGTTCATGATTGAAAAGCTGCGGCTGAATTTATAGAAAAACTTCCTGTATCGAATTATATAATTGCAGATAAATGGTATGATAGTGAAGAATTACGAGATTTAATCCAAAAAAAATCATCTATACCCATTATTCCAAGGAAAAAAAATTCAATAATAGGAAATGCTGATATGGATTGGGGATTGTATAAATATAGACATTTAGTTGAAAATATTTTTGCTAGACTTAAGCACTTTCGTTCTATTGCAACTCGATATGATAAATTAAAAAGAAACTATGCATCAATGCTCGCTATGGCCTGTAGCTACATTTGGTTGCCAATGTGAAATGTCAACAGCCCCTAATACGATCTTTTACACCACCATTATTTTCAGTCTGGTGTTACAATTTTAATTTTGATCGTAATTTTTTTGTTAAAAATTCTTTATATAGATAAAATAGCTTTTTTATTTTGTTTTTCAAAAGCTTAATTCAAAAAGGATATAGATAAAGATCTTTCAAAAAATAAAAAACCCAGTATTTTTTACGGGTATTTTTATTAAAAATAATTTGATATTTTATTTTTTCACACATTCAGTAATGAAATGTGTATTTAAAATTTAATGTCTAAGTAGATAGAGATAATAGAAGAAATCATGAAAACTAAAATCTTAATTGTACTATGTGAAAAATTGTAAAATGAAAAAAATAATTTTAGCCGTTTCTTTGCTGAGTGCAATAAGCACAAATAAAGCAGAGGCTTACTTTTGGGTCGAGGGCGAAATTGCAATGGAATGTAGAACGGAATATAAAGATTGTTCAAAATACGCTAAAAAGATTACGAATAAGGTCGAAGAAATTGTTGAATACCGTGAAGAAAAAAATAAAGAAAGCGAAAAAAAAGCAAAGGCTGAATTAAAATATTTATATAAAAAACTTGGAAAATGTGAGGAAAAACAAGACAAAAAACGTGCGCGTCCGCAGGGTTTTGGGTTTGGTTGGGGTGTAACTTTTTAAGGAGATAGAAAATAATGCAAAAAACTTTTTTAGTACTTTTATGTTTTTTTATGCCATTGGCAAATGCCAATGCTGGTGATGAATTTAACTTTCAGCAAGAAGTGGAAAGAACGACAGAATTTCCGGATTGTGAAGAATATGTGGAGATGTACACAGAATTTATTCAGCAATATCTTAATCATCCAAAGGAAAGAAAATTTTTAAAGAAACAGATAAATTATGCGTCTAAGAAGCTGGAAAAATGTGAAAAGAGATGTAAGAAGAAGAAATACAAAACGACTATTGGTTTTAAAAAAGAAATAGATTGGAATAAAAAATGAAAAAAACTGCATTTTTAATGGGAGCAATATTGATTGCTCTAAATATGCAGCCCCTTTATGCAGGTTTGACCGATGAGGAAAATAAAAAAGTCTGTAAACAAAAATGGGGTACAAGAGCCGAAATTGTGGGTGAGCATCTTAAAATAGAGAAAGCTTACGAAAAGGCTAGGCCAGGCGAAAACGAAAAGCGAACAGAACGGATTGAAGTTTTTAAAAGTATGTTACTTGAATTAGAAGAAGCTCTAGATTATTGCATTGAAAATGGTGAAAAAAATGCAGGCATCGCTTATAGCGGTACTATTTTAGATTATAATAACTTGTTCATCTATAACTGAGTAATAAAGGATTACTGAAATGAAAAAAAATATGACTAAATTTATGACTGTTGGTCTTGTACTTTCTGGACTTTTTATGTCTCAAGCAAATTCTGTTCTTCCGGATTCTTATGATGATGTTAAGCGTAAGCAAAAATGTTATGACAGATATATGCCTAAAATAGAATCTTGTGAAGAAGAGATTGCGGATTTGAAAAAACTTGATCCACAAACAAGTCAGATAAAGGCTTTGATAAATAAAAAATCACAAAAGCTTAAAAAACTCAAAGAAGCCTATAAAAAATGTCCTGAAATAGGTGACTTGGAAGATGTATTTCCAGATTATCGGATGTAACTGATTTTTTGGTTTTAAGTTCAAATATTTGGGGTTCTTCCATAGGGCCCCTTTTGCGGACAGCTTCATATCAAATATTTTTTGGTAGAAGGGATGGTGTTAGACAAGCTTCTGCTAAATTCCATCTTGTAACTTTTTTTGTCTAAACCCATTGTAAATAAAAGGTTTTTACCTTCTTTGGTAGATAATATTATGCTTTTAAAATATAGGAAAAAACAAATGAAACTTCATCATCTTATCTTAATAGGTACTATTTTCTTATCATTTTCAACCCAAGCTGTTGAATTTGAATCAGATGGTTCCGTCAAAATAAACAAAGAAAATTGTAATTTAGCACAAGAATGCTTGAATGATCTCAATGCTGAACTTGATGACGCAACAGGCTATTTGGAAAAAATGAAAATCAAAAAAGAAATTGATAAAATTATGCCTATGATTCAAAAATGCGTTAAAAAAGGATTTTTATCATAGTAAAAAAAATAAATCTAAATAACATCGATTTAAAATGTAAAGAAAGACCATTTTTTTTATGGTCTTTTTACAGAATATATTTATCGACTTAATGATGTCAATGAATATGATATACCACTCACATCAGAAACAATTCAGTTAGTGCGTTTTGTTCTGCAGAGTACAAAAGACTTTTAAAGTCAGATCAATTGAATTAAAGACATTTATTTTCTTCCAAAGAATAAATGTATTAAAATTACAACTATATTGAGAAAACAACAAATTAAGTAGGAATATGATGCATAAAAATTATACAGACCGACTAAACCCAAAAATTATGAAATTCATTATGATGTCAAAGTGGATAATGTTTTTTGTAATTTTCTTTACCCATTTAACCACCCATATTTTTGCTAATGGTTATGAGGCCGTCGCAAGAGCTTTGGCAAATCATCCAGAATTATATGAATTTGATGGTGATGAATATTGGGGTGAAGGTGGTGCACAAAAAAGGCTTGCAGAATTAGAAAAACGGAAAAAGAAAATCATTGAAAATGATCTTTTGTTTAAGATAGATCAAACCTTAGAGCAAATAAAGCGAGAAGACTTCTTTACCGTAAAAGGTTGGACGCCTAAAAAGAAAATCATTAAAGATGAGCCTAAGATAAATCAAAGCATAGAGCCAATAAAGAAAGATGATATCGCTGAAAATCAAAACATAGTTCAATCAAAGCAAGATAATATAGTTATAAGTGAAAGCATAGAGCAACCAAAGCAAGATAATATAGTTATAAGTGAAAGCATAGAGCAACCAAAGCAAGATGATATCGCTTCAAATCAAAACATAGTGCAATCAAAGCAAGATGATAGCCTTGCCGTAAAAAGTTGGACGCTTAAAATACCTTTTACCGATAAGAATATTTCAAAATCAATGTTGGTGGATGCTACAAAAGCTGTTGTCTTGCCTTTAGCTGATAAAATATCTTTTACGGATAAGAATATTTCAAAATCAATGTTGGTGGATGTTGCAAAAGCGGTTGTTTTGCCTATAGCTGAATTTGGCATTCTTTATGGTTTAGGTGCTTTTACGCCTCTTGTTGAGCCTGTTTCTGGTTTTTCCAGTGACGCTGCAAGACTTTTAGCCCAAAATTCTAAACTTATTGGCGATAAGATGAAGCAAAAAGTGGTGAACGTGGGTTTACGAGGTGTAGGGGTTGGGGTTGATGCTATGAGGCCTGAAAAGACCTCAATAAAAGAACTGGTCAATGCGCGTGCTGATATTTTACATGCTTTAGCGAATGATCCATGTCAAAAAGATGAAGAAAGAATTATTCGTGGTCTTGACAAAATGCAAGAAGGAATGCGTAAAAAAGCTTTAGGAGTTTTATATAAAAGTAGATTTTCAAAAGATTCAAAATCAAATGATTTTATTAATCATTGTATAGAATTACCTCATGAAACAAAGCCTTTGCCACCAGGACCAGATTGGAGTGTAACATCTTATGAAGACTCACAAAAGGTTGTTGGAGAATATATAGAAGGTTTATTTGAAAAACCTTCTTTGCTTTCCAATTATTCAAAACAAACTCAAGATGAACTAAAAGAACTTATTAAATCTATTTGCGATCGTTCTCAAAATACTTGTGATATAGAAAAAAACCAAAGCAAATATAAGCCTTCTACAGTGCCTGATGATACACGCACATCTTTACGCTATCTATTTTATGGTGAGACTGGTACCGGTAAAAGCCATGCAGCTGAAGAAATTGCAAAAAAATTAGATCTGCCTTATAGCTATTTGCAAGTTTTTTCCAAGGAAGATTTATCGGCATCTTCGCTTACAGGAAAGTTTGATTATGTTAGCCCTTGCCTTGGGAAACTTGTAAAACCTTTTTTCGTAGGTGACAAAAGCAATAAAAAGAATTGGAAAAATCCAATCTTAATTATTGATGATGTGGATCGTGTTATTGCTGAACCTAAAGATATTTCTAATGCCCTTTTAGAGGCTCTTAGCCCTGATACAAAAACATTAAAATGTGAGTATTTTGGAAAAGAAGTTGAAATTGATATTTCAGGTCTTATTATTATCATGACTGCCAATTCGGACTTGAATGAAATGCAAAATCAACGAAAAGGTCAAAGAGAATTCACAAACGCAGTTGATAAATTTGAAGCTTTTAGAGACCGCGTTAAAATGATTAAATTCGATGATTTTCCTGTTGGCAGTAAAAAGCCTATTCTTGAAAAATTTATCGATGATAGTAAATTGATGGAATATTCCCTTAATAATCCTCTTAATGGTGACAAAGCAAAAACCAATCGAGATAAACTTATTGAGTTTATCCTTAAGTACTTTCCTCATGAATCACCACGCAAATTAAGGCGTATTGCAGAAAAATTGGCTAATTATTTTCCTGATTATTGGCTTGAATACGCTAAGATTGACACTTTTATCAGTCTGGATCGTGAAGAAAAAATAAAAAAAATTAAAGAGTATCTTATGAAGAATATTTTCTTTAGGAAAATAGCGTTAAAAAAAGATCTTAATATTGAAGATGTAAGTGCTTATCTAGCTCTTTTTATAATGAATTATTTTCCAGAAATACAAAATTTTGATGAGATACATAAAAAAGTCGCAAAAATTTTCCCCAAAATAAGTGATTCAGATGAAGTTTGGTTTAAAGTGTTAAATATCTCCCCTGAATGTATAAAATTTAAGTCCTTAAATGATCATTTATTAAGTAATGATCAAGGGGAAATTTTAAATTGGATCAAGGATTATTTAAAGGACAGTGCTTTTATCAAATATGTTTATGATCTTAACAATATAGATCAAGAAGAGGATAAACAGATTTTTGTTGATGCAATTGCTGAAATTATGAATGGTATGAAATATGAGTCACTTTTTAAGAAACTTAGATCAGTAAATTTATATAATAAGAAATTTTGGCCGTATGCAATTCCCGTTTCGGCAAATCCTGAAAATCAGGGAGAAGTGATTGAAGAAGAGGAAGATTCAAGCGATGAAGAAGTGCCTGAAGATGAATATGTTGAAAGAGATGCGGAGAAAGAGCTTGGTACGATTCAATATGAGTTTTGGAAAGAAATATTCAAATCAACTATTTCTTAACTTCCTGGCACCTTCTAACTTCCCGCGGTAAAGCCCGTGGGATTAAAGGTGCAGGAGCGTAATGTTAATATTTGAAGGGCTTTTATAATTTCTATGGATCCCGCAGTAAAATCTGCGGGACGTAGAAAAAATAGCGAAAAAATCTTCAATAATTTATTAAAAAAAGTTTTACTCTAAATAAATTAAATCTATTTTGATGAGATGATAATGAAAAAAATATGTCACATATTTCTGTTTTGTACGTTTATATTCAATTTTACAGCTTTTGCAGTAAAAAATGAAAACACCAATTTTGTGCCAAACTATCAACCTGTTTTTACGACACAAATCTATGATTTAGGTTTGGTGAGTTCTACAGATGTGAGTGATGATGATCTTTTAATCAAATTAAATGAGAATAAAATTAAAGCACTTAATGATTATATAGGTCAAATTCTTAAAGAAAGATTAAGAACAAATTTAGGCATTAATAGTAAACGAAAACGTTGTAAAATTGTTGGTGGTATTATTACTGCCTTAGGTACTGCGGCCGCTGGTTACTTTACAGGCTTTTTGGCCGCTGGTTTAACAGCTAATGCAAGTAATAAAGTAACAAATGCTTTGACTGACGCTTTAGCTGGATCAGGCGTTGATGCAGGGAAAATACAAAATTTAGAAGAAGAAATTAACGCTTGGTATAAAGGACTTTTGACTGAGCCTATTTTTGAGTGTGAATGTGATTATATTATTGCAAAATATAGTGGAAAATTAGATAAAAATACACAAAAACAAATTGAACAAGTTTTAATCGAGGCGCGTGACAGATCTAATCTACATTTTGATCCCATACAATTTGTTCACAATATTCTTTGCATGCCTAAAGAATGTAAATGGCTGCCGCCTGAATCCAGTCGCACGGCTGATAGTTTTCAGCCGAGCATTGTATCGCTTATTAAGAATGTGTTACATGAACAAACAATTCTTTCAGATTATGCGCCTAAAATTAAAGAACAATTTGGTGATATTTTATCAGGAATTTCGGCTTGCGCACGTAATTCTTTTACCGTACAACCCGCCAATGAACATTATATGAACCTTCGACACGAATATGTTTTTTTTGCAGATTCTGGTATTGGAAACAAAAAAGCACCACAGGCTATAGCAGAAGCTTTAGGCATTCCTTATTACGAATTTAGGCCGGCGTCTTTACTTTCTGATGATTTATTTGGGACGTCACGTTATGGGGAGCATCCTAAGAAAGGTGAGTTTGCAAAGCTTTTTACTCAAAAGGGTGCAAATTATCAAAACGGTATTTTACATATTGATGTTGATTTTATAAAAGATCTTGAGGGGAACCTTGAAGAATTTTTAAGAAAATTGCCTGATATTATGCAATCTTTTGAAAGTGAATTTTATGATCAAAAAATTGATCTTTCTAAAATGCATATTATTTATTCTATAGATAATTATGCTATAGATCATCCCGAGCTTTATTTTAATCTTTTGGGCAGATGTTCTAATTCTATTGAATTTGTTGATTTAAGTATAAATGTGAAGCAAAAACTTCTGCAATTTTATGTTGTTAAAAACAATATTCTTCGTTATTCAGAAATAAAACATCTTGATAATGCTCAAAATGACATTGTTAATCTTATTATTCAACACAAAGCTCACTTTGATTACAAAAAAATGATACAACTCGCTGATAAGCTCGCCAATTCAGAAAGAAAATTTTGGGATGATATATTAGGTCTTTATCGCCCTTGTCATCAAAATGGTAATTCACTTGAGAATAATTTGAAACAAGTTGATGGTTTTATTTTTAGGGATTGCGATATTTTTAGATCAAAGCTTAAAGTACAGTTGGAACAATACACACTTCAAAATCCAACTAGTTTTGAACTGAGCTTAGATGGTGATGTTTCTTTGGATACAAAGATTTTAGCGATTGATTCAGAACAGTCTTTGGATAAACATCGTTTTATTCCCCATAAAATTAGCTTATTAGAAGCACCTTATATTTATGTTGAAAATAAAACATTTTATCTTGTGCGGTGTAATCACGTAGTCGGTGTTTTAAAGCCTGATACACAAGGAGGCGGCAATCCTAAAGATTGGCGTGGGATCGATTTTAATTATATTGAAAAAACAAAACATGCATTCGATACGACTAATCTTAATTTACCTATTTTAGAAGGTGGACTTTATCATATAGAAATATTAAACAATAACTTAGTTCTAACCCCATTAGACAAGAATTTTAAAAGCGGCCTTAAAATAATCTTAACAAACGCGATAGAATTATTCGATCATCTTAAGCCTGATGCTACATCATCAATTTATGAAGCGATTTATGATCAAGTCATGATGCCACTTTTAAGGGTTCTGGATTTAAGAGACTTTGTCTTAGACAAAAAACAAATAGATTTTTTAAAAGAGTATCTTAATGCGCCGCAACAAAAGAATCTTAGAAGTATTTGCTTGAATGGTGATGGGATGGGTGTTTTACTCGATTCAATTGTTCGTTTGCCACATATCCGTCAATTAATTATTACTAATAGTGATCTTTGTAATGATATGGATCTTGCAAAAATAGCATCTATGAAAGAACTTGATTATCTCGATTTACGAGGCAATCCGGGTTTAACCACTGAGTGTTTAAAAGATTTGGTAAAACTGATCGATGATCATATAGAAGAGATTAAAACACTTCGTTTCTTTTCTTTATCAGGCATTGAAAGTTTAGATGATGCATATAAGGAAAAAATAGAGAATCAAAAATTATTGAAAGTAATTGTTAAACCTGCTGATAGCCATGAAAGAGAAATTACTTTCGATAATCCTATTGAAGTTGATGATAAAATTATTCAAAAATCTGACTCACTTTTAAATTTGGCGAATGCTTATAAATTTGTAAAAAATTATAAAGATGCTCGTTCATATTATGAAAAAGCTATCAAGCAAAATAATTATTTAGCCAAATATCAATTAGCTGAATTGCTGGAATCAGGCTTTGGTGGAGATATAGATTTTGCTCGGGCTAAACAACTTTATAAAGAGTCGACAGAGGTCAATAATTATAAAGAAGGTCAATATAGATATGCCATGCTTCTTTTAGAACAGGGCCATCTTCGAAGTGCCAGAGAATGGTTTCAAAAAGCGGCTAACCAAAATCATTTAAAGGCGCAATTTACACTTGCAGAAATGTATAAAGATGGTTTGGGAGGTGAACAAAATTATTATGAAGCTAAAAAATGGTATACAATAGCGGCTTACCAAAATTGTTTAGCGGCGCAATTTAAACTTGCAGAAATGTATAAAGATGGCTTGGGATGTGAAAAAAATTATGAGGAAGCTAAAGAATGGTATAAAAAAGCGGCTAACCAAAGTCATTTTATGGCGCAATTGGAACTTGCAGTAATGTATATAGGCGGCTTGGGATGTAAAATAAACTATGATAAAGCTAAAAAATGGTATGAAAAATGCGCAAATGAATCATCTGATGTAAACTATATACTTCTATTTGCGAAATGTTGTCATTTAGGAATTTTTTGGGCTCAAGATCTTGTTCGTGCACGTCAATTTTATAAAAAAGCGAGCAAAGGTATATCAGAAGCTGCCACTCAATATGCCATTTTTTGTAGGGATGGTACTGGTGATCGGAAAGATCTTGCTGATGCGCGTCGATTATATACAAAAGCAATCAATTCTGTATCAGAAGCTGCCTATCAATATGCTATGTTTTGTCGTGATGGTATTGGTGGTCGAAAAGATGAGGTTAAGGCTTATAAAGTGCGCAAAAACTCTAAAAAAGTTTCCTATGAAGCTCGTTGGCAACGTGATCATACTGGTGGTTCGCAGGATGAGGTTAATGAAGAGCCAAAAAATTGGCTTAAAAGTCGTTGCAGTATTATGTAATTTACGGAAGATTGCTCGGTTCTGTCGCATCTGTGTGAGTTAAGTAAAATTAGATAAACAATCCACCTCTTTTTGATACACTACGCCATTAGAGTGCAAAAATTCTGAAAAGCTGATAACGAAGAATCATGTCCTATGACCTGACCTTTTTGAATCA